>JBHJIZ010000072.1:0-8056 GCA_050043005.1 Paracoccaceae bacterium | reverse complement strand
GTTCATCGAAGGATGGTACAACCCGGCCCAACGCCATTCGGCGCTTGGCTACAAGTCACCGGTCGAATACGAAAGAACCAACCCCGGACGGCTTCAAACTGTAAGCCTATAGCTGTCCACAGAAACCGGGGGAACTCCAGTACACCTTGTGGCCCGGTGCCGGTTTCGATGTGTTCGGGCGGCGATAGAGCGCCTCGATGCCCATCTTCTTCATGAGTGTGGCGACGTGCTGGCGACCGACACGGTAGCCTTCCTGACGCAACAGGTCCCGCAGCGTGTGACTGCCCGCAAAGGCATAGTCGACGTGCAACTCGTCGACTCGGCGCATCAGTGTCAGATCGGCCTCGCTGACTGGACGCGGCGTGTGGTAGAAGCTGCCCCGGCTGATCCCCAGCAATGCCGCCTGGCGGGTGAGGCTGAGCTTATGATCCCGACCCGTCATCGCTTTGCACTCCCCAACAGACCGGCCTTGGTGAGCGCACCGGACAAAAGATCGTTCTCCAGGGTCAACAAGCCGATCTTTGCATGCAGGGCGGTCACGTCGATCTGGGGCTCTTCTTCCTTCTTCGCTACCTCGTCGAAGACGTTAGCCATCCGCTCCAACGCCTGAGCTTTCCATTGCTTGATCTGGTTGGGATGCACGTCGAACTGCTGGGACAGTTCACTCATCGTCTTCCCACCCCTGATGGCCGCAAGCGCCACCTTCACGTTGAAAGCCGGGCTGTGACTCCGGCGGGGTCGTCTCGTAATGTCATCTCCTCGTTCCCGGCATCAACACGTCTCTTGCGAACAGAAAATCCGTAAGCGTCCGTTCTGGCCGCTCTGCCGGGGTTCGCTAATGAGGGTTAGTGTCCGCTTAGGTTAAACGGACACTTAGGAGCCCCGGTTTGGTGAAGAGACGCGAGCGCAGGAATTGGAGCGACGACGAGAAACACGTGATCTGTGCGCAAACACGACTGCCCGGAGTGTCGGTGGCTCAGGTTGCGCGGCGCTACGACGTGAACGCGAACCAAGTCTTCAATTGGTTGAAAGACCAAAAGTTTGCGTCATCGCCCGATGATGAAGACATGGAATTGTTCCTTCCGGTCGAGTTTATTGAATCGACCAGCGCCGACCCAGACAATACACGCGATCCAGGCGAGATAGTCGTCGAACTGGCGTGTGGTCACCGGCTGAAGATCAGAGGCTCCTATAGTCCCGATGCGTTGGCTGCGTTGATCCGTAAGCTGACCCCATGATCCCCGTTCCTGCGCAAACGAAGGTCTGGCTGGCTGCCGGGGTCACCGGCATGCGGAAAGGATTCAACGGTTTGTCTGCTCTGGCAGAGAAGGTCCTGGCAGAAGACCCGTTCTGCGGCGATCTGTTCGTCTTTCGCGGACGGCGGGGCGATCTGATCAAGGTGATCTGGTTCGATGGTCAGGGCGCATGCTCGTTTTCCAAACGCTTAGAGAAAGGCCGGTTCGTTTGGCCCTCGCCTGCGGATGACAAGATCTCAGTGACCCCGGCGCAATTGTCGATGCTTCTCGAAGCTATCGATTAGCGGATGCCTAGGCGCACGTGGAGACCGCTGACCACAGGCAATATCTCAATAAATCCAGCGTCATAGGATTCACATGCATGAGCTGACCGGGTATAACCCGGGTCATGCTGGAAGCGCCCAAATTCCTGCCTTCTGATCCTGCCGAGCTTCGTGCGACGGCTGAGGGATTGGTCGAACTGGCCAAGGTGCAGGCTCTGGAGATTGAGAAGCTCAAGCACCAACTCTCAGGTCACCGCCGTCACCGGTTCGGTGCAAAGTCCGAGACCGCTGATCAGCTCGACCTCCAGCTACAGTTGGAGGAAGAGGAAACGGCAGCAGCGCGGATCGCGCCAAAGGACGACGAAGCTTCCACTGTGATGAAGATCAAGCCGAAGCGCAAACCTCTTCCGTCGGAACTGCCGCGTTTTGAGGAAGTGCTGTCGCCTGGTTAAGAATGCGCCTGTGGCGACAAGCTGCGTGCTATCAGTGAAGACGTGACCGAGGAACTAGAATACATCCCCGGCCGCTTCGTGGTGAACCGCATCGTTCGCCCCCGGATGGCGTGCAGCGGTTGCGATACAATCTGTCAGGCCCCACTGCCCTCACGTCCCATCGAGCGCGGGCGCCCCAGCCCAGGTCTGCTGGCGCATGTATTCGTCAGCAAGTATGCCGATCACCTGCCGCTTTATCGCCAGTCACAAATCTACGCCCGAGAAGGCATTGATCTCGACCGTTCAACCCTGGCCGATCGGGTGGGCCGCTCGACGGCGCTGCTGGAGCCGTTGGCCGACGCCATTGGCCGATATGTCCGCACCGCGCAAGCCATCTTCGCGGACGACACACCCATCAAGATGCAGGCAAAACAGAAGTGCGCCACTGCCCGTATCTGGACCTATGTCCGCGATGAGCAGCCCTGGGGCAGCAGTGACCCGCCCGCTGCCTGGTATCGCTTCAGCACAGACCGCGAAGGCAGGCATCCCGCCGATCACCTCAAGACAATCAAGGGATCGATGCACGCGGACGGCTACTCCGGGTTCAACCAGCTTTATCGCGACGGCGGCGTTAATGAAGTCGCGTGTTCGGCTCATGTGCGCCGCAAGTTCGTCGATGTCTACAAGGCCAGTGGGCTGGAGATTGCCGAGGAGGCGATCAAGCGCATCGCGGAGCTTTATCAAGTCGAGAAGGCAGTTCGTGGAAAGTCCCCTGAAGAACGTGCCGCCCTTCGCCAGCAAGACGCCACACCGATCTTCGACGATCTGGAGACTTGGTTGGATGCTCAGCTACGACGCATTCCAGGCAAATCAGAACTGGCCAAGGCGATCCGCTATGCACTGACCCGCATGGCGAAGATGCGCCCTTATCTCGACCACGGCTTTCTGGATTTGGACAACAACACAGCCGAAAGGGCGATGCGTTCGGTGGCCCTCGGGCGCAAGAACTACCTCTTTGTCGGTTCCGAGGGCGGCGGCAAGGCTGCTGCCATCGCCTACACTCTGATCGAGACCGCCAAATTGAACGGCGTAGATCCGCAGGCATGGCTGACCGTTGTGCTGGAACGCATCGCCGATCATCCGGTGAACCGGATTGACGATCTGCTATCCTGGAAGATCAATCCTTGACCGCCCGGGTTCCAGATTTCTCGAAAGCGAAGTCCGAATTCATCGATGAGTTGGTGAACGCATTCCGGTCGAGATCAAAGGCAATAAAGCATTCGATCGATAAATGGGTGATTGATCTTTCCGAAGACGATACACAAGAGCGCGTCGATTTTGACTTCGGTACGCATCAACGCAGCCAGATAAGGCTCACGGCCTGGGGTGATGGGCAGCTGTGGTTCAGGGCCTGTAGAGGCAATTCGAAGAACGTTGGCGGCTGGGAATTCAACTTTGCATTCCACCTGCATGCGAAGGATGTAGTGCCAAGCTGGCGATCAGTCTGGAAGGATCTCTGACGGGGATCTTGTTGATGGCGATGGCCGCCGATGGCTCCCTCTCGGCCACTGATGATACGGAGGAACGCCGCGCAGCAGACAGGGTCGCCAAATTGGTTGCGGGGGTAGGATACCAACGATGTTTGCTCTGCCTCACCCAAGCCGCCGCCTAGACGGCCCAAAACTGCCGCAAACGGTCAAATTCGATAATGCAGCGCAACATCAGTAACGTCGCCACTCAACAGACAGGATTGGAGCCTGATCAGACGTCCGTCTCGCTGACGGCGTACTCACAGGTTTGCGCGTAACACAACGCTCTGGTCGCTGCCCAATCTCCCTGAATTCCTCCGTGGCATGCTCAGCCAGATCTTCGCCCGGCTCGCGCCAACAATAGACGATAGTTTGCAGCACGGCGAAGGTCGGTAGCGAGCACAAACTGAATGGTGCCCCAACCAACGCTTTGCTCGTTTCGCATTGGAAGCCGACAATCGGTGAGGCAGATCTTAAGAATGAGCCTCGGGGAGAGACTGCCATCCGTAGGAAGGTCGGCAATCCTATTTTCTATTTAATTTCCCGCAACCTACTCAAGTAATCGACTGGTTCGTCGGAACCTTCAAGCAGGAATGCGAACTCTGGAAACGCGGCAGCATTACTGGGGTCGTCGACTTCTTGTTGTGGTTCGTCCAAGATTCTCAAGCCTAGTGCGTCGGTGGGCGGTGTGCCGAAGCGCTCGCGGAACTGGCGGCTAAACAGGGCGGTATCATCGAAACCCCACTTTTTGGCGATCTGCGTCACGGCACCCCGTGTTTTCTCGGCTGTGATAAGGTCGAACATGCTTCGATCGAGGCGTTTGTTGAGAATGTACTTCCGTAGACCGCCAACGTCCGAGAAATGCCGATAGATCGTCGAGCGCGAAGCGTTGAACTCCTCTGACAACCGCTCTGCGGTCATTTCATTGTCGAGCAAATTCTGATCCACAAACTGACGCACCGCGTGCTGTTGCAAGAGTCGGAACGAGGTGTCTTCCGTCATTTCCGCAGCCTGGTGCACCTACAATCCCCGGAGCAACCCAATCAGTGCGGAAGCCAGCCGCGGGATGTAACCGATTTCGGTGCGTGGCATCTCAAGCAATGTCGTCTCGAGAGCGGCCCGGATCATTCGGGCCGTGGGTTCTGCGGCCGGTACGCTAAAGTAGCGATCGACCCGAGAGGAGTCGAAGTCGAGTAGCTCATAGGGGAGCAGCAGCCCCAGGATATCGTCGGCCCGCGCGGTGAGGTGCACGCGCGAACTGCCATGCACGAAGTGCACATCGTCCGGCACCACGGTGACCGACTTGTTATCAACCACTGACGTCCCGCCGCCACCCCGGAAAATGCGGATTCTCACATAGTCGCTGTTTCCTTTTGCGATATGGGTGTCATTGCGAATGACCGTGGACATCGGGAACGAAGTTGTCGTCAGAACCAACTGGCTGAGGTTCCACGCGACCGAGGTGAACGGCGTGTCGTCGGCCCGCGTCTCATCATTGAAGAGCACATCACCGATTGGCGAGCTGATCTGGCGCCACATCTCGAACTGCTGCGCGCGCTCCAGGGCGCTGAAGTCGAGCGCCATGTCCGGCTTACGCAAAGCATTCCTTCCCGCGATCATCCTGCTCTCCTTTCAGCGCACGCGAAGACCTGGATCGGTCCCGCAACGATACAGGCGAGTCTCGCCAATCGATCTGGAATACGTACCTACGCGCCGTAAATTCCACAGAGCTCCGCGTATATCATGCCCCCCGCCGCCGCGCTCCCGAATCGCGCCACACCCCGCATCTATTGATAGTTTGGCAAGCTGAGACACAGCGTCAACGTTGCACGGGTCTCCGAGTCAAATGAGACTGGGAGTCAACGAACATTGAAACGCAGCGCCATTCTAAAAATCATTTTGAACGGTAATTTACTACTCATGGCGACCATGGAAGGCGCCAGCCAGGCGTTACGGCCCATCAGCCAAGTTCTGAGACCTAAGATCGCCCGGTCCCCAAGGTGATTTTAAGATGGATGGAGAATTTACATGGTACTGATCGTCAAACCCGGAATGCACACGCCCATTTTCAAGCCGTTGAGCCCGAAAGCCGCTTGGAAGCACAATAAAGCGAACCCGCAAAAAGAACTCGGCGCCAACAGCGGATGTTTCGCGCCGCAGGCCGAAATGGTCCTTGTGAGCAAAGTCGAGTCAACAAACTACTCCTGCGCCTTCACGACGGGGCTTGGCACCTGTCTCGGACTGATCATCGTCGAGCAGAACAGGGTTGCCTGCGCCCACCTCGACATGCCCTCGGCCGAGAACCCGAACCTTCCGACGTTTCTGAGCAGTACTTTCAAGAATGTCCGGTTCATCGCCCTCGCCGGCTACGACATCGTCAACGAAGAAGGCGCGTGCCGGAACAACCGTATGACCGCCGCAATCAAGGCAATCAAAAGCGCCAACCTGACGAGCGACATCCTCTACATGCCGAATTGCGAGAATGTTGGGTACTTTTTTGAAACCGATCTCCTGTCGGCACGACTCCTCCCCGCAGACGGCTACGACCACCGCTCGCGGGGGGTGCAGTACTACAATATGATGAGCCAGCCACCGTCACCGATCGGGATCGGCGCACCGCAATCATATCAGTGACCGTCCTGATGATGTCCGCGTGCCACCGCGCATCCCCTGTTCGGTGGCACCAGCCCCCTGCGAGGATACCGCGACATCAACCCCGCCCAATGCGCGAGTTACTGGAGAGGATTTCGACATGCTCGTAAAATGCAAACACTGCGGCCTGCAGGAGAATGTCGCCTGGCTCGACCGCGTCCCTGCCTATGAGAAGTTCTTCTATCAATGCAGCAACGGTTGCGATCCGTCCGAGACGGGGTTTGAGCAACAGATCCGGACAACGCTCGAGGCTGGGGTCGGCTACGACATGCCTCGGGTCACGTCGCTGCGGGCCATGGCGTTGTCCTACAAGATCTACGCAGCTTCAGAGGCTGCAAAGTACGATTGGCTCACACTGTCCAAACGGACCACCAAAGCGCTGCATGATGACTCGAACTCGGAGCAGATCGTCAACCAGTATCCGGTCTTCGGACGAGCCTGGCGCGGATTGCAGGATACCTCGCTCACCGCCATGGTCATCGTTTTCAAGAACCCCGGCGAACTGCCGCCCTATTCGATCTATGTCGTCTTCCGGGGTTCGCGCGGCGACAAGAACAAGGGCGGCGCCGGGTTCATGGGCGGGCGCGGCAATGGCGGCGGTCAATCGAAGAAGTCCCAGACCGTCAACATCGACTGGCGCGCGAACTTCGACAACGTTCAGGACTTCGCCGACTATGGCGGTGGCGGGTTTCTGATCCATGGCGGCTATAAAAGCGTCGTCGCCTCGTACCGCGATGCGGTCTATGCCAAGATCGTGCAGGCCCGCCGCGCCTATCCCGGCAGCAACATCGTGATCACCGGGCACAGCCAGGGTGCTGGACATGCGGCGATCTTCACCCACTGGCTGTCCTACAAGGCGCCCGAGTTGCTCGGCAGCGTCTATTGCATCCCGTTCTCGCCGCCGCGGGTCGGCGACTACCGTTTCGCCCAGGCCTTCAACGCCCGTATCGTCGCGCGCCAGACCGTACTGCCCTATGACGGAATGCCCGCCCTCGGCGCGATGTTCGTGGTGCGAGGGCAGGACCCGGTCTCGTTCAAGGTCGAGCAGGCCTACGCGTTCAAGAGCCTCGATGACCCGCGCGGGCACGAGACAAGCCTGCGCAAATGGTCGGCGAAGGGGCTGATCAGCTCGGGCCTGAAGGCCCAGCACAAGGAGAAGAAATACGGCGGCGAAGGCTTGCAGGTCTACTTCCACCCGCAATGTCTTAAGGTTCTCCCGGGTGCATTCGGCGCTGTCGGACAGTTACAGATCCTTAACCACAAACCAGACTGGCTGAGGAATGTGGTTCGGGACCAATTCAAGTCGACCGGTTAGCATCGTCGGCGCAAATCTGGTCCTCCGGCAAGATCATTGAAAGCTCGGCAAAATTTCACTGGGCCTTTGTGTGACGCACTATTCGTCACGGCGAGACGTACGTCGAACTCACGCAGCGCCTGATCCAGTGCCTTGAGGCCTTCAGCACGGCCAAAGATATTGAATAAACCGAGCATTTCCGAACCGTAGCATAGCGAGAACGGATCGCAGTAAAAGGTACCAGGCTTTGTACGATAAGGAACTGTAGCAATATGACTTCGATGGGCGCGGCCGTGACGAATAACATTCGGTTCGCATCTGCGCCTGAAGAAGCTACCATTTGATACTTTGCCGAACTCCGAGAGCAGGATCCGGTCATCGTCCGGTACATTTCCGACTTTGACGCGCTGCCCGGTGGAACCGTTGAGCCTTGTTGGTTCGGCCTGAGCGACGGCGCTAAACGTCATCTAGGAGATTGACGTAGCGGTAATGTCTGCCGTCAGCGCCCATGGGCCAATTTGAGGTGATTGCACAACGGAGGGTTTCCGGCTCATCGTAGACGCCAAGGATCGAAGATGAGACGGAAAACCGTGAAGGAAGAGACGAGGTCAGAGCGGATCGTGAAAGACAT
>JBHJIZ010000071.1:0-20527 GCA_050043005.1 Paracoccaceae bacterium | reverse complement strand
CGGTCGCGGTGCTTCGGGACCATGTTCGCCTGAACTTAGAACACAAAGCCCGCAGACATCTTCTCATCGGCCGAGATCTGTCGCGTCGACGTCGGGCGTGGTTGCGGGGGAGGGGCATGGTTGGCGATGCCGTCCAGCAGTTCTTTCACACCGAACGAATTGATCGCCGAGCCGAACCAGATCGGTGACAGATTGCCATCATCGAAGCTCTGCTGGTCGAAGGACGGCAGCAATTCGCGCGCCATCTCGCCCTCCTCGCGCAACTGGTCGAGTTGCTGCTCCGGCACGTGGGACGCGATCTTTGGATCGTCGAGGCCTTCGACCTTGCTCGACTCGGCGGCAACGTTGCGGTCGGCCCTGTCCATGACCTCGACCTTGTCGGCAAGCATGTCGTAGGCGCCGACGAAGTCACGGCCCATGCCGATCGGCCAGGATGCCGGCGCCACGTCGAGCTGCAGAAGCTCCTGGATTTCATCTATGATCTCGAACGTATCCCGGCTTTCACGATCCATCTTGTTGCAGAAGGTCAGGATCGGCAGATCGCGCAGACGGCACACCTCGAACAGTTTCCGGGTCTGGCTTTCAACGCCCTTGGCACCGTCGATCACCATGCTCGCAGCGTCCACAGCAGTGAGCGTTCGATACGTATCCTCGGAGAAGTCTTCGTGGCCTGGCGTGTCGATCAGGTTGAACCAGTGACGGTTGTACTCGAATGACATGGCGGACGCCGACACCGAGATTCCGCGATCTTGCTCCATCTTCATGAAGTCCGAGCGCGTACGCCGTGCCTCGCCCTTTGCGCGAACCTGCCCGGCCATCTGGATCGCGCCGCCATATAGCAGCAGCTTTTCGGTCAGGGTCGTTTTGCCCGCATCAGGGTGCGAAATGATCGCGAATGTCCGGCGCCGAGAAATCTCGGGCGGCAGAACGGGAGCATTGTGACCCCGGAGTGTATCGTCGTCTAACATGGGCGCGGCTATAGCGAAGCCTTCGGCCAATGTTAAGTCACTGTCGCGTTCATGCGCGCGACATGTCGAACAGGCAAGACTGACAGACGGCGCTAATGCTAGTCAGCGCTGCATCTACACCTGGTTCCGCGCTGCGCCATCCGGCGAGGCGGAAAACAAGATCTGTTGCCATTTGTCGGGCGAGTTCCGTTCCTTCGTCGATCGGCAACTGATCGATCAAAGCTATCAGGTCATTGTAGCTCCGGCAGGCTTCCAAAGCCGCAGCGGACCAGTCGTCTCGTGTATCGATACCGGTCATTGCGTCAATCCAACAGAAAGAGTTTCGTTTACGTTCACGTCAGCTACATAAGGAATGCATATTTGAATTCAATTTGAAATTTAAGAAAGATCCTTGCGAAGACTCTCCGATCAGATGTTCAAAGTTTCGCAAGGATCCGCGAGTGTCGTCTATAGGAAAGGAAGCGTCGTCATCTCGCCTTGGCATTGACGTCCATCGGGAAGGTCGACCGTCACCGTGTCGCCGGGACCCACACCATGCCCGACAAGACATATTCCGATATTGCGTTCCAGGCGGGGCGACCAGCACGTCGCAGTGATGTGGCCTGCATCGGTGGAGCCCTTGAAGACCTTGCCTTTGCGGTCATAATAGCCGATCTCGCCCTCGATATCGAGGACCACACCCAGACGATCGCGACTTTGGCCGCGCTCCTTGATGCGGCGTAGTGCTTTGATCCCCACGATGTCGTCCGGAAGATCAGTGTGAACGAAGCGGCCCATGCCGACGTCGAATGGCGTGGTTTGGTCGTCGGTGTCTCCGCCCCACGACAATAACCCGCTTTCGACGCGCTCCATTGGGTTTGGTGATCCGGGTCCGATATCCCAGGGTTCGCCTACCTGCTTGACCATGTGCCAAAGATCGAGACCGCGCGAGGCATCGCGCAGGTATAGTTCGAAGCCACCCTGTTTGGACCAACCCGAACGCGCGACGATCAGCGGAATACCCTCGAGTTCCATTTCGCGAAACCGGAAGTGACCGATATCGCGGATCGAGTCGTCGAACAGGCTGGCCACGACGTCCTCGGCCATCGGCCCTTGGATCGCGAGGGGGGACACGTCCGGTTCGGTGACGTCCACATCCAGCTTGCGTTCGCCGGCGATCGCCCGCGCCCAGAACAGCATGTCTTGGTCAGCGATAGAGAACCAATAGAGATCCTCGGCCAGTTTCAACAAAACCGGGTCGTTTATTAGAACGCCGTCGTGATCGCAGACCGGGACGTACCAACCGACACCAACCTTCAGCTTGGACAGGTTTCGCGGAACCAGGATTTGCGCCAGCCTGCCAGCGTCCGGCCCCTTCAACTGGACCTGGCGTTCAACCGCGACATCCCACATCGCCACGCCGTTGATCAGGCGCCAGTACTCGGCCATCGGGTCGCCATAACTGGTTGGCATCATCATGTGATTGTAGGTTGTGAACGACACCACGCCGTCCGCGATTGTCGCGTGATAGAACGGGCTGGGCCGCACGCGCGGACTGGATGAGATTGTGAATGCCATGGGATCCTCCAAGTTTCCACACGGATGCACTGTCAAATTCAATCGGTCATGCCAAAAACCGTCAAGGGATTGCACTGAAAGCGACCGGTTGCTAACTGATGATTGTCCGACGGAATGACTCAGGGAAGACCGTGCCGCTTGATCAGGCCACCTCAGTGACCGAGCCGCGCCTGTCGCTTGACCGGCTGACCTGCGTCTTTGATGGCTTGGTCGCCGTCGACGATCTGTCTTTGGATGTCGACGCTGGGGAAGTGGTTTGCCTGCTCGGACCGTCGGGATGCGGCAAGTCGACAACACTGCGGATGGCGGCGGGCGTCGAAGAACAACGGTCGGGCCGTGTGCTGGTCGATGGCAAGGTCGTCTCGGGCGAGGGGCGTCACGCTCCACCGGAAGAGCGCCATATCGGTCTGATGTTTCAGGATTTCGCGCTCTTTCCGCATCTGACCGTCGCTGAGAACGTCGCCTTCGGGTTGACTCGGCAGCAATCGGGTCGGCGAAAGATCGTGGCCAACTATCTGGCACGTGTCGGGTTGGCGGACTACGGCTCGAAGTACCCGCACATGCTGTCGGGAGGCGAACAACAGCGCGTGGCCTTGGCCCGTGCATTGGCGCCGAAACCGCGCATAATGCTGATGGACGAACCGTTCAGCGGCCTCGACAACCGTCTGCGCGACGAAGTTCGCGATGAGGCGCTATCGATTCTGAAGGATGAAGGCACCGCCGTTTTGCTCGTCACGCACGAACCGGATGAGGCCATGCGCATGGCGGACCGGATCGCGCTTATGCGGGCTGGACGCATCGTGCAGGTCGGCGCCCCATATCATGTCTATAACTACCCGGTAGATCGTCTGGCTGCGGCCTTCTTCTCGGACATCAACGTGGTTCACGGTGTGGTGCAAGGTCTCCAGACCGAGACACCGTTCGGGTTGTTCCTGACACCGGGGCTGGTCGACAATGCGGATGTCGAGATCGTCGTCCGCCCGCAGCATCTGGATATCCACGAGGACAAGGGCACGGCGCCGCCGAACACCCCGGAATGCGGTGCCCATGCGCGTGGCGTGGTTGTGCGCTCTCGGTTTGTCGGCGCGCAAAGCCTGATCGAGGTTCGGATGGACCATTCGAGCGAGATCATTCGGGCAACTGTACCATATGCCTACCTGCCTGAGCCGGGTACAACGATGTGGCTGGGCCTGCGGCGTGACCGCTGTTTCGTCTTTCCCTGCGTCAATCAGAGCAGGGTTGCCACACCCTGGGCTGCGGAATAAATCGACGTTAACTACCATCAGGGCTTTGCGCTGGGCGTCTCATCCCATATGTCATGGCCAGAGACGGGCCCGAGGCCCGCATGTGAACAGAGAATGGGAGAGGGCTAAAGGCTCCGAGCATCTGGCAGATTGCCATTGTTGTCGTCCTGCTGGTCCTGCTGTTTGGACGCGGCAAGATCTCGGCATTGATGGGCGATGTCGCGAAAGGCATCAAGAGTTTCAAGAAGGGCATGGCCGAGGATCCGGACACCGCCAAGGTCGATGACAAGGCTGAAGAAACCGCAAATCAGACCATCGACGTGACGCCGGAAACGGCAAAGGACACGGCCTGACGCCGGGCGTCCGGCGCGCGGACCCATGCTGGATATCGGTTGGCAGGAACTGCTGGTGATCGGCGCCTTGGCGCTGATCGTGGTCGGCCCCAAGGATCTGCCGTCGCTGTTGCGGTCGGTCGGACAGTGGGTCGGCAAGGTGCGCGGCATGGCGCGCGACTTCCAGCGTGCAATGACTGACGCGGCCCGTGATACCGAGATGTCGGCGTTCAAAGATCTGCAGGACATCCGCAAGATCAACCCCCTGGACGACTTCAAGAAGCAGGCACAGAACGCTCAATCCTTCCTAAACGGATCGGGCGATACCCCGGAAAAGAAAGAAACGCCAGTCGCGGCGGCAAAGCCTGAGCCTGCGGAAGAGCCCGATCCGGGTATGGTCGATACGACCTCGGCCGAGGCACCAACGCCTGCGGTCGAGCCTGCTCCAGCGCCCGCGCCTGCCACCGACGAGAGTACGTCCAAGGCCGCCGCTCCATGACCGAGAAGCATATCGAGGAAAGCTCGGCTCCGCTGATCGAGCACCTGATCGAATTGCGCAAGCGGTTGGTCTGGTCGTTGATCGCGAGCGGCGCGTTCACGGTCGTCTGTTTCGTTTTCCGCTTCCAGATGTGGGATTTCTTGTCCGGGCCTCTGCTGCGGGCTGATCCAGATGCCGTGATCCAATCTCTGAGTCCGCAAGAGACATTCTTCACCTTTATGAACCTTGCTCTCTGGGGCGGGTTCTTCTTCGGCTTTCCCGTGGTCGCGTGGCAAGTCTGGCTGTTCGTGGCACCCGGCTTGTACAGCAACGAGCAGCACGCCTTTGCGCCGTTCCTGATTGCGACGCCTTTTCTGTTCTGCCTGGGTGCGGCGCTGGCCGATTACCTAGTTATCCCGCTGGCGCTGAACTTTCTAATCACCTTTGCGGAAGCCTCGGCAACCGATGGCGCCATTCAGATCGAAAACAACAACCGGTTTTCGGAATATGTCGGCTTCATCAAGGTGATGCTGCTCGCCTTCGGCATGTCCTTTCAATTGCCTGTGCTCCTGACGTTGCTCGGTCGAGTCGGAATTCTGACGTCCGAGCAACTTTCGAAGGGCAGAAAGTACGCGGTCGTCGGAATCGCGGCCCTGGCAGCACTTGTCACACCACCAGACGTGATCAGCCAGTTCCTGCTCGGCATTCCTGTCTACATCCTCTACGAGATCTCGATCCATCTTGTGCGAGGGTTCGAAAAGCGTCGTGCGGCAGAGGAAGAAGAAGACTGGGATGACGAGGATGAGCCCGATCATGCTGCGGCGGAAAAGGGCCTCTGATCGGGTCTGCGGGAGAACCATGCCATGATGGAGCGGAGCGGCGGCTGCCTATGTGGGGCGGTACGCCTGGATGCTGTTCTGTCAAAGCTGGCGATCGTCGCCTGCCACTGTACGCAATGCCAGCGTTGGACGGGCGGCGGGCCTATGATGAGCGTTCCGGTTTCAAAGGTAACGTTTGTCAGCGATGAAAATATCAAGGAGTTCTCAATCAGCGACTGGGGTGTGCGGGCGATCTGCGCGGAGTGTGGCACGCCGCTTTATTGGCGGATGATGGACGGACCGGTGAAGTATGTCACTGTCGGATTGCTCGACGATCAAACCGACCTGGGTATCACCGAGGAAATCTTTGTCGATTGTCGCGCGCCATGGCGCGACGCGATGCCGGGCGCGGCGCAGTCGACCGAGGCTGAGCAGAACGCTCTCTTGAAGGCCTATCTGAATGAGCAGAGTACGGGGGGCTCGTCATGATCGACCAAAACGAACGAACCCTGGCAGCGCTGGAGCGGATTGCCGGGGCGCTGGAGCGGATCGCGCCTGCACCCTGGCCGCTGCCGGACTGGACAGCGGCGAATGCATGGATGTGGACGACCGAGCCGGACCATCTGATGCCAGTGCCACGGGTCAACCGGGTCGAGATGGATCTGCTGGTCGGCATAGACCGCGCCCGCGACACCCTGATGGAGAACACGCTGAACTTTGCGCGCGGGTTCGCGGCGAACAACGCCTTGCTCTGGGGTGCGCGTGGCATGGGCAAGTCCTCGCTGGTCAAGGCCGCTCACGCAGCGGCATTCGAGGAGACCGGCGGGATCCATCTGGTCGAGATTCAGCGCGAGGACATCCCGACGATCGGGCGATTGATGGATCAGGTCCGTGAGGTTGATCAACGCTTCCTGGTGTTCTGTGACGATCTGAGTTTCGACAAGGACGACACTCACTATAAATCTTTGAAGGCGGTACTGGATGGCGGCGTCGCGGGACGGCCAGAGAATGTGCTGTTCTATGCGACATCGAACCGGCGCCACCTGATGCCGCGCGACATGATCGAGAACGAGCGTTCCTCGGCGATCAATCCATCCGAGGCGACTGAAGAAAAAGTCTCTTTGTCCGACCGGTTCGGACTGTGGCTTGGTTTCCATCCCTGCAGCCAGGACGAATACCTTGCGATGATCCGGGGCTACTGCGGTCGCTTCGGTTTGGACATCGCGGACGACGACCTCCACGCCGAGGCGATCGAGTGGCGCCAGACACGCGGTGCGGTCTCGGGGCGGGTCGACTGGCAGTTCGTGCAGGATCTGGCGGGTCGCAGGGGCGTATCGATGCCAGCCTGATCGACGTGTGTCGGCGCAATCGCATGATTGCTCACATAGACAAAGTCTTCCGGATGATCATCTGACTGTCAGCGCAGAACATCACCTGCGCTCCGCTCGAATACGTCCCCAACAATTCGTTTACGGCACGGACCACGCCATCGCCCCACCATTTTCCGGTCCGGTGATCGTCGACGCAAAGCAATCCGCCAGATCGGATTTTGGCGTAAGACATCATCAAGTCCAGCTTCACGGCCTCGTAGGCATGGTCCCCGTCGACATAGACGAAGTCCAGACTGGCGTCCTCGAGTGCTTGCATGGCGTTATACGAGGTCGCGCGGTGCACGCTGATCTGACCCAATCCGATCTCACGCGCAAAGCGGGCGACGACATGTTGATGGATCGCATCCATGTCCACGCCCGAAGATGCGCCGTACCAGGCCTCCACATGGCCTGGATCGCTCTGGATTTGCCAGGGATCGATCAGGTGCAGACAGGATGGCTGTGCCTCCCGCAACAAGATCGCCGAAAAGTCACCCTTCCAGACGCCGATCTCGGCTCCAATCGCGTTCTTGGGCAGGGACTTCGCAACCCGCAACCGCGTCTCGGCATACCCCATACTGCGGATCGGCGCCCTAGGACGTGAAGAACGACATCGGATCCAGGCTTTCCGCACCGCGCCGGACTTCGAAATGCATCCGGGGCTCTGCCGGCGCCGCTGCATTCGAGACGATACCGATCTGCTGGCCTGCGACGACCCGGTCCCCTTTGTTGACCAGCACGCCATCAATCCGGCCATAAACTGTCAGGTATTCATCCGGATGCCGCACCAGAACGATCGTGCCGAGCCCGCTCAGCGACTGTGAGACCAATGCGACCTCGCCATCGGCTGCGGCGACGACCGGGCTTCCGGCGGGCGCTGCAAAGTCGACACCATCATTCCGCGACGGGCCTGCGCCCTTGTTGAAACCAACGGCGACGGGTCCGGAAACCGGGCGCCGCAAGTTCAGCCCAGGGGTTGGTGCAGCAGTCGCTGCGGCAACCACAGAGTCGACCGCATCGTCTTGCGGAGAACCCGTGGCGGTTGCGCCCGGTTCAGGCCGGGGCAACGGTGCTGATGTCGCTGAAGCTTCGGTCTGGTACTGGCCAAGATCCGGGCTTTCCAGTTCACGGCGCTTCGTCGGCTCAGGTGGTACGGGTTGATTCGCGCTTGGTGGAGCCCCCAGCGTACCGTCAGACTGAAGACCAACGGAACGATCGATCGCTGCTGCTGCGAGATCAGGTGACCACGCGTCTTGCCCGGCGTCCGGCGCCTGTTCGGATGGTACGGGAACGCCCTTCGCAGTGACCGCAGGATCCGCGCCGATCGGCGTTTGTTGTATCGTCGAGCCTGTTGCGGGCGTCGAGGCGGTTGCAACCGCCGTTCCCGCTGCAGGAGCGGTTATGGCCGCACGGTCGCCGTTCGGACCGTATCCGCCCGGGCGGGGCGGCAACACCAGTTCCTGGCCCTGCTCCAGCGCGAAACCGGCAGACAAGCCATTGTAGGCCCCGAGTTCCGATGCCGAAAGGCCGATGCGCTCGGCAACCGATGCTACGCTGTCGCCGTTACGCGCAATGACAGATTGGTATCCGTCATAGGTCACGATGCCGTTGCTATCGGGTTTCGCGACGACCTGATTGTTGAGCGTGTTGGCACCAGCGCGCTTGGCACCGATGTTAGGGTCGGTCCCCCGGACTTCAGCCGGTGCAGGCGCGTCCCGTTTCGACGCGCACGCGGCCATCGTCGCTACCAGAACGAATGCAAGGACGCGGCTCGCGCGTCCGACCGTCAGCCCGGATCCGTTTCGTGTGCTCTCGGACATTGCTCGTACCTCTCCTGTCCCTACCTGATCTGTTGCTCGTCCAGACCGCTTGGCATTCCCGCAACGAGCGGGACGAACAGCACGTTCGTGAGTTCCTGATAGTCTAGGCCGTTCTCGGTCTTTTCGATCCTGATCAGGGTCTGCACGTCGTCCGTCTGCCCAACCGGCAGAACCATAATGCCACCGGGGCGCAATTGTTCCAACAGCTTCGATGGCGCGTCCTCTGCGGCGGCGGACACGATGATACGATCAAAGGGCGCCTGCTCCGGCCAGCCCTGCGTCCCATCGCCGGTCCGGACTGTAACGTTCGCCAGGTCCAATTCCGTCATGCGGGACCTTGCCGCCAGTGCCAGCTCGCGATGACGCTCGATTGCATACACCCGGCGCGCCAGTCGCGCCAGGATGGCCGCCTGATAACCCGACCCTGCACCGACCTCGAGCACTTTGCACCGCGAAGTCACGGACAGTGCCTGCGTCATGATCCCAACGACCGAGGGTTGCGAGATCGTCTGCCCGCAGGAAATTGGCAAGGCGCTGTCGGCATGAGCGCGATCCATGAACGGGCGGTCGACAAACAGGTCGCGCGGCGTTTTCTCGAATGCTGTCAGGACGCGCTTGTCAGTGACCCCGTGATTTCGCAGCGATAGAAGCAATTGCATCAGCGCCTCGGCACGCGGCGACGGGCCTGCCGGATGGCGGTCGACCGTCACGGCGCCGCGGACGGGAACGATGCGGGCAGGGCGCCTACGGCGGCGTCCATCAGGTCATGCGCCGTCAGGTTCGGCCGCAGCGGGGTCACGGTGATCCAGCCTTCGATGCAGAGGCGCGCATCCGATCCTTCGGGGGCCGAGATGTTGGCCGTTCGGTGCTTGTAGAAGTGGAACGTCCGGCCGCTGGGAGAGGTGACATCCGTAACCTCGAAAGTCGCTTCAGCGCGGATGCCCTGCGGACAGACTTTGATGCCGGCCACATCGCTCGCATCCACAGCCGGGAAGTTGACATTGTAGAACACCGTGTCCGTGGACGGCATCGCAAGAACGGCCCTGACGGCTTCGGTCCCAAGCGTGCGCGACGCTGACCAAAGATCGTCGGGTGCACCATCGGTCGAACGATAAAACTGGCTCAGAGCAATCGACCGGACCCGGTTGAGCCCGCCCTCCATAGCGGCGCCTGCTGTCCCGGAATAAACAACGTCCTCGGCCACATTGTGCCCACGATTGACACCGGACAGCACTAGGTCGACCGGCTTGCCCTGCAGGATCTGGTTCAGTCCGATCAGCACGCAGTCTGCCGGATACCCATCTACCGAGTAACGCCGCTCACCTTGCTGTGCATATCGAACGGGGCCGACATAGGAAATGCAGTGGCCCACACCGGATCGCTCGCCCTCGGGTGCCACGACCCAGACCTCGCCGTCCGCCCCGGCAATGTCATGTGCAATCCGCTCGGCAATAGCCAGACCGGGCGCATTTATGCCGTCGTCATTGGTGACAAGAATGCGCATGCGTGAAACCCCCTGCCGCTTCGGCGGGTCTTACGCGGTGGGCGCGGGCAGGTCCAGCGTTGCGCTCACTGTCAACGATGTTTTTCTTGCCAGAGCGTGATGTCGTCCAGGCTTACTGCCGCCGTTGGTCTATTGCGGCTTGGGCAGCGCGCCATGCCTGATCCAGCGATGCCGTGGTGAACTGCGCGTTCTTCAAGCTCGCTTCGAACGCAGTCCCCTGACTGTCGAGGTCGATCAGTTTACAGTTTCCGATGCTCTGGCCCTGCCGCCCGCATTGCGCGGCAAGAGGTCCGCCGGAGCGCATTTTCTTGGTTCGATCCGTCGACACGACATATGCAATCTCGACATCGCGGTTCCCGATTTTCTGCGTAGCCGGGCAAAGCAGCAAGCCACCGTCAACTTGGCTGCAGGTCTTCGGTGTCTGGGTCTGAAGTCTCGTTGTGAACTTGGCGTACTCGGCTGCCTGGGCAGCCGAATTCGTCGCGATCAGTCCGATGGTCCCTCGCAAGAGTGTGTTTTGGTCAGGGACCTGAATGCCGAGCGCAAGCAAGTCTAGCGGCTTGCCGGGACACCCTGCACCTGTCGATGCCTGCCGCTGAAGCTCGGCCATCGCCTGTTCGGCTGTGAACGTGTTGCTCAGACCGCGGGGAACCGTTTCTTGGATCTCTGCGGAAGGGATCGACAGCGGCGTTCTGGAGACCCTGAAGAGCACCTTTCCGTTGTCCGGGGTCTGACAGTTCTCCAGCGATATGCGGCCAATGCTTTGCGACTGCTGCGCCGCGGCGGGTGACGTCGCCTGCTGAGACGTAGCCTGTTGAGACGTCGCCTGCTGAGACGTTGACTGCGCCTCGCTGCTCGCTGCGGGCGGTTGTCCTTCGTCCGCACAGGCGGCGAGGACACAGGCCAGCCCGATGAAGATCACGCCGTTCAGGGTCGACATTTTCCGACTGCTCATCGAAACCTCTTCTACTTTTCTACCGCGAGTATAACGCGGTCTGATGATTCGGTCCGGCGTGGCGCGCTGCCTTGTCACGGGTCAGGTCAGTGTGCCCGCCGGATCTATGCGCTGGGCTCCCCTCATATAGGGACGTAAAACCTTCGGAATCGTCACACCGCCGTCACGATCCTGATAGTTTTCAATCACCGCAATCAGCGCCCGGCCAACCGCCAACCCTGATCCGTTCAGAGTGTGCACGAATTCGGGCCGTTTCTCGCCGGTTCTGCGGAATCGTGCATTCATGCGTCGGGCCTGGAAGTCACCGCAGACCGAACATGAACTGATCTCGCGATAGGCATTCTGTCCGGGCAGCCAGACCTCGATGTCATGGGTCTTGCGTGCGCCGAAACCCATGTCGCCGGTGCACAGGACGACCGTACGGAACGGCAACTCCAGCTTCTCCAGAATGCCCTCAGCACAGGCGGGCATACGCGCGTGTTCGTCCAAACTGGTGTCAGGCGAGGTGATCGAAACCATCTCGACCTTCTCGAATTGGTGCTGACGCAGCATGCCACGCGTATCCTTGCCCGCACTTCCCGCCTCGGACCGGAAGCACTGGGTCCATGCCGTGTAGCGCCGGGGCAGGGACGTCTCGTCGGTGATCTCGCCTGCCGCCATGTTGGTCAGCGTGACCTCGGCGGTCGGGATCAGCCACCAGCCGTTCGTGGTCTGATAGCTGTCCTCCGCGAATTTCGGCAATTGACCCGTCCCGATCATCGCCTCGTCGCGGACCAGGACCGGCGTCCAGCATTCCGTCAAACCGTTTTCATCGACATGTGTGTCCAGCATGAACTGCGCGAGAGCTCGGTGCAGGCGGATCATCGCACCTTTGAGAACCATGAAGCGCGAGCCTGACAGCTTCGCTGCCATCTCGAAATCCATCCCGCCCATGGCTTCACCGATTTCGAAATGCTCACGCGGATCGAAGTCGAAGTTGCGTGGGTTTCCCCAACGCTTGATCTCGACGTTATCGGCTTCGTCCGCTCCCTCGGGCACATCGTCCAGCGGCGCGTTGGGCAGACCCATCAGGATGGTGTTGAGATCCTCGCTGGCGGTGCGGGCGTCTTCTTCCAGCCGCGCAATCTCGTCCTTCTTGTCGCCAACAAGCTGGCGCAGACGTTCGAATTCGGCTTCATCACCGGTGGCTTTGGCTTTTCCGACATCCTTGGAGGCCGCGTTTCGGGCAGCAAGGGCCGCTTCCGAGGCCGTCACGGCCTCGCGGCGGCGCTGAGCGATCGCCAGAATCTCCGATGACATCGCCGACAGGCCCCGGCGCGCAAGCATGGCGTCGAAAGCTGCGGGATCCTCTCGGATCAGGCGGATATCGTGCATTGGAGTTTCTCCGGCTGACAATCGCCGGGGTCTTTACCCGATCGCTTCGCGGGTGGCCAGCACCTGCGCGCCGATACGCATCAGAACGTACCCCATCCGGACTGCGGGAACAGGATGATCGCAGCCAGCGCCATGCCGGGCGCATAGGGCAGTGGCAGGCCGCGTCGGAACTCCCGACCTTCCTCCAGCGCCCGCTTCCGTCGCAGGGCAAGGATTGCAAAAGTGATCATCGTGCCCAGGATTGCCGTCCACAACAGGTAGTGGAAGACCACAGTCGGCCCCAGCCACATTGCGCTGACGGCAGCGAGTTTGACGTCGCCCGCGTCCAACCAGCCCATCGTGAAGCATCCGAAGCCCGCCATGAAGACAATCAGCCCGGCCCCGAAGCCCATCGCGAGATCCTGAAGCTCGAAGCCTGCAGCAAAACCCAGGGGCAGATAAAGCGCGATCAACCCGATGATGACCCAGTTGTGTATGCGCTCCTGCGTCAGGTCTGTATACAGGACGTGCACCATTGCGCCCATGAAGATCAACGAGGCGACAATGCCGAAGATTGTACCCTCCGCCATGATCATGCCTGACCGATCGAGACTGAAAGCCACGTGCTTCGGGATCTTGTCATGTGCGCGTGCCTCCACATGTCTGCCGAGGTGCTGAGCGCCCCAACCTTGTGTCTTGTGAAACACTTCTGTGGAAGTCTGCCGGCGATGCGTGCCGGGATGTCTAGGGTTCGGCCAAAGCATCAGCCGTTTCAACCATGAATAAGGTTGGTAGATTAAATCGACGCCAAGGGACTTGGTTAAACCGGACTCACCACAATTAATTGCGCGACCATACGGTTAAGGCAGATCCGGGCTCAACGAAGTAAATCTCGCGGAACTAAGGATCACTCGAATCCAGCCGGATCCGGAACAGGACCTTCGACAGCATCGCCCAATGGCGCGTAGAGCCTGCCCCAAAGCCGCGCGATCGGCATGTTCCCCTGCCAGTCGATGTATTCGCGCTCGGCGTCCCAAAGCTTGTCATCGACGTGCATGGCGACGATCTCACCAATGGCGATGTCGCGATCAACCCCGGCCTGGACTGTGACGTATTTCTTGCATTCGAAGGCGATGGGTGCTTCCGCCAGACGGGGCGGTTTCACCACCGTGCTGGGTGCAGTGGAGAACCCGGCGAGCGGAATCTCATCAACGCCCTCCGGAAAATCGGCGGCCGTCACCAGCATCCCCTTGTGCATCTGCCATGTAACCAGATGCGCAACGAATTCGCCGGTCTCTTCGATACTGCGCGCCGTGTCCTTTTTCGGACCGCTGTCCCGACGCTTCAGACCCAGCACCACGAGGGGCGGATCTTCGGACATCCCGTTGAAGAACGAATACGGCGCCGCATTTGCGTTCCCATCCCTATCGAGCGTCGTCACGAGCGCCACTGGACGTGGAATGATCGCGGCGGTCATCAGCTTGTAGCGCAGCTTGGCGTCGATCTCGTCGAACCGGACCTGCATGGCGGTGTGCCTCCTCAGAACTTGTAGAAGGCCTCGTAGATCGGACCGAGCATCTCTTCGTCGAACAGAGAACTGACCGAGGTCTCGTTCTTCACGTTCAGAATAGCTTGCGCGAACAGCGGCGCGATGGACACGACGCGAATATTCGGCGTGCTTTTGACAGCCTCGCTGGGCGCGATGGAGTCGGTGATGACCAGAGATTTCAGGACAGAATTGGTCACGCGCTCGACTGCTGGATCCGACAACACGCCGTGACTGATATAGGCATGGACTTCGGACGCGCCGTGATCTTCGAGCAGTTTCGCCGCCGCGCAAAGCGTGCCGGCTGTATCGCAGATGTCGTCCGAGATGATGCAGCGCTGCCCATCGACCTGACCGATGATATTGACGGATTCAATCTCGCCCGGCCCTGAACGACGTTTATCAACGATTGCGAGCTTGGCCCCGATGCGCTTCGCAAGATCCCGCGCGCGCACCACACCGCCAACATCGGGGGAGACGATCGTGACGTCCTCGAAATTCTGGAACTGATGTTTCAGATCCAGCGCGAAGACGGGTGCCGCATAGAGATTGTCGACAGGAATATCGAAGAAGCCCTGGATCTGTCCGGCGTGCAGATCCATCGTCAGCACCTGGGTGACACCGGACTGCTGGATCAGGTCGGCGACCAGCTTGGCTGAAATCGGCGTGCGGCCAGCCGTCTTCCGGGCTTGCCGGGCATATCCGAAATAGGGCATCACTGCCGCGATGCGCCGAGCCGAGGCTCGTTTCAGCGCGTCCGTTATAATCATCAGCTCCATCAGGTTGTCATTCGCCGGGCTCGATGTCGGCTGTATGACGAACACATCCTGGCCACGCACATTGTCGAAGATCTCGACAAAGATCTCGCCATCCTTGAAGCGTTCGACGCGCGCCGATGTCAGGTTGATCTTGCGCCCCTGATAGACCGAAATCCGGCGTGCAATGGCCTCGGCGAGTGTTCGGTTGGCATTGCCGGAAATAAGATGCTTCGGCTCTTCAATCATCCCAGAGAATCCCCCCGCCGCGATGTGTGACGGTCTCATAACAGCGTCCTTGAGGCTTGCAAAGCGGTCGCGGTCTGCCAATCTTGAGTGGGTGAGGGAGGGCTGGCACGTGACACAGATCGACTATTTTTACTCGTTGCTGAGTCCGTTCACGTATCTCGCTGGGCTGGGCCTGGAAGAGATCGCGGTCTCGCATGATATCGAGATTGTCTACCGGCCCGCAGATATCCAGCATGTGCTCTCGCAGACCGGTGGCATGCCGGTTCCGAAGCGACACCCGGCACGCCAGGCCTATCGTTTGCAGGAGCTTGCGCGCCTCTCCCGGATAAACGGTCTCGAGTTGAACCTTCAGCCGCAACACTGGCCCGTTGACGCGGTCCCCGCGTCGTGTGCCGTCATTGCGGTTAAGAACGCCGAAGGACCGACCGGTCAACTCAGCCACGACTTCCTCAAAGCCTGTTGGGCGGAGGACAGGGACGTATCAGATCCGGATACCATTGCGGCGATCCTCGCGCAGCATGGGTTTGACGCGCTTGAATTGACCGGGGCGATGGACGAGGCCCGGGCGGAGTTCGAGGCGAACACAGCTCTTGCTGTCGATATGGGTGGCTTTGGCGCGCCCTTCTATATCGTTGGCGAGGAGAAGTTCTGGGGCCAGGACCGCCTGAGCCACCTTGACTGGCATCTCGGGCAACTCGCGAGTTAGCCTGGACGGCACGCATCAGACTCGCCTGAACCCTCATCCCCGCACGCTCAGGGGTTAACCGCCGGTTCCTCGAACCTGTTGCCACAGAAATGAGGGTTTGCGGTCGGCAGGTCGGCATTGCAATTCGGCGTCCCGACCTTGGGCCAAAGATAGGGCGATGTGATGCCTCCCTTCGTCACCGCGATCATCACGCGATGCTCGTCTGAAACCTGCACCGTGTTCGATTGATTGCCGCCGAGCATCTTGAAGGTGCCACCGATACCGCGCGCACGCGGACTGACATTTCGACCGGGATTGTGCGGCAAGTTGCCAGCCTCGTACAGGAAACCGATGTGGGCGCCGTTGGGCAGTCCGACCACAATGATCGCGCCCGGGCGCGGATCTGGTATCGGATCAAAGCGCCACAGGCGGGGCTTGAGGAACGATCGCGCATAGGCGTTGCCCGTGTGGCTGTATCCCGTCGTGTGCAGGCAGTAGTTCACGAAGGCCGAGCACCAATGCGGATCGCCGCCTCCCGGGCGTTGGCCGGGGCGGGCACCATGTTCGCGCGCTTGACCGCCGAAGTACGGAACGGCGTCGAAGTAATCGCCATCCATCTCTGAGTTCGATTCGACGACATTGCGCCAAAGGCGCATCTGAACCTCGGCTTCCAGCAGCCACGGCGGTTTGCGCCCTGACGCGACGGCGGTCGTCGAATCCGCCCCCCGGACGGCAGAGCCGCCCATCGGGCGCCCCGGTGATGCGGGCTCGGCAGGTGCTGTCGGGGGTGTTCGATTCGGGGCGGGCGTGGATGGCGGCTCGGCGATCCCGCGGTTCAAGGTCGAATCGACCGGTGACAGTGGCGGTACGCGCCGCCCCTGAACCCAGGCGGGCCGTGCGTGGATCCGGCTGGTTGGCGTGAGCTGCATGCGCAAGTTCCGCCATGTGTTTGGCCCCAACTTGCCATCCACGGACAAGGTCGCCCCTGCGCCGCGATAGGACCGCTGCCACCGCGCAGTTGCCTGGGCGAAGCTCTCGCGCGTCGGATCGCGGCCCAGCCCGAACAATTCGACGATCGAATCCCATGACCGGGCCCATCCGATCCGGGCCATGTGACGCGTGTTGTATCTTACTGCGCGTTGTTCCTGCCGAGGTGTCAGGCTCATCTGTCGCTCCCAACTAACGGATGACGTCGCCCGCCACGGCGACGTCCGTGCTTCGCGTTGGGTCGATTCTATCAGTTTCGGGAATCTGCGCCGTAACGAATGCTACGGAATCTCAACGGGCGTACTCATCTCAGGGGCCGACTTAGCGCTCAGGATCGGTGATCCGCTCCGGGAAGTTAGCGTTGTGCGAAGTAGGTCTCGCCCGGGATGAACCGCGCCAACCGTGCCGCGTCGGCCCAATCACGCTCGTGGCGATCGGTTCCGATCATGACCACCGCATCGCCGGGCAGCTTCAGAGGATCGAGTGCTGTGCGGATTGCCTGGCATCCTGTGCGTGAATCTGATTGCCATGGCGGCAGACGTGTGGCCGAGGCGAAAGTGATCGGCTTCGCGCGCGCCAGAAGATCAGCCAGGCATTCAGGTCGGTCGTGTTCGGCCGCAAGCATGGCGTCGACCGACGACAACGCCGTAAGTTTCTCCGTGACGTGCGCCGGCAGAGGCATCTTTTGCGCAAGTCGCATCCCCAGCGCGTCGCACGTGAACAGGAAACCGACGATGTCACGTCCTGTACCGAGCAGGATCGATGCATAGGCCGGATACTCCAGCCCGAGTTCTGCCGCACGCTTCACGCGCCGCCGGATCACCTCGAGCGGCAACTTGGGCATCAACTCGGTGCGCGCCGTCTTCCAGGCATACCGGCGGAAGCTGGTGTGATGGTCCAGCGGCGGCCCCTGGTTGTGACCGATGCCCGGCAGGTTTTCTCCGGGCAGGGCAGAGAAGCGCGATTTAGGCGTCACGGACCGGACCACTCGATCGGGCAAAGCTCGGCTGAACATTCATCGAAGGTCCAGACCCGACCAAAATCACGCACCTTCGATCGCAAGCCCTTGGCCACAATGACGGTCGGGCCCATCCAATAGGTCGTGTTCTCGATCGTCACCGGGCCATCCTTGTTCGCACCACGGATCGGTTCGATTGACGCGAGGATTGCCGAGCCCGCCCGCAGGTGACGAACTTCGCCTTCGGTTTCGTAGCTCACCGGGACGCGCTGAGTGCCGAGGAACTCGGCGACCACCAGCCGGAACAGCCCTGTCGTGCCGCCCGCCTGTCCCGAAAGGATCGCCTCGATGGCTTTGACCTGCTTGGCGCTGGCGCTCTCGTCGATGTACAGACCGACCTTCCAGCCGCCCTCTCCCATACGTCCGGGGATATCCAGCAGCATGGCGACGTTGATCCCGTCCAGCGGCACGCCGTCCTTGTATCCGTGATCGATGCGGATCCCGACCCAAGCCTGGCAATAGCCATGTGTTGGCGGGGCAGCGCCGAGGGAGACGACGCAGGGGCAGAACAGTTCACACGAGCAGTTCAGCGCCAGTTCGCCCCTGATCACCCAGCCACTGTCGCCGACCGGCACCAACTCGGTGCCCTTGGGCGCCATCCGCGACGTGATGCCGTCGGCGGGCAGGCGCACTTTCGCGCGTTTCGACTTCTTGTCGGCCTTTGCCATGCTCGTTTCCTCAGATCAGTTGGTTTGCGACTGTGGCCGCTCCTGCGGCGATCATCAAGGCCCCTGCAATGCGCCCCCAGATCTCGACGCGCGGCAGGATTTTCTCGGCCAGGAAGTAAAGGGCGATGACGGCCATCCAGACGACGTTCATCGCGCCGAAGACGAACATAAGACCCATCAGTGCGACGCAGCAGCCGAAACAGTAAAGCCCGTGGCGCGCGCCGACTGGGAAAGCGCCCTCGACGCCTTCGCGCCAATGGCTCATCAGATAGGTCAGCGGATGGCGGCAGTGGCGCAGGCAGAACTCCTTGATCGGCGTGAACTGATAGGCACCCGCGACGATCATCAGAAGGCCGGCTGCGAACGGCAGGGCGAGCGTACCGCCCATCACGAACCACGAGCTGTCCCGCAGCGCGAGCTGCCCGAGTGCGGCGACGACCGAAAACGCGGCCCAAAGCGCGAAGTATCCCGCAAGAAACAGGCCGATGCGCAGGGCGAGACGCAGCCCGCGATCCTCCTTGGCGGCCAGGCCCGCGTAGATGGCCGTCACCGGTGCCATTGCGGGCAGCATCATCGCTGCCATCATCAGGATCCACATGGCAATGGTGATCGAGATCGTGCCGAGGCTCCAGTCAGCCGGGTTCATAGACATCCCGGGCATGTCCATCTGCATCGCGCCCATCGGCTTGTCCGTGCCCGCATCGTCCATCGGCATGGAGCCCATCGAGCTGTTGTTGCTCATGCCCTCCATGGCCATTGGCTTCGCAGGCATCTCCATGTTCATGCTGCCATCGCCGTCCATGGTATCGGCACCGCCCATGGACTCCGACGTGCCCGGCATGTCCATATCCATGTCCATCGACATGCCGCCCATGACCTGCCAGGTGGCCAGCCACATTGCCGCGGCGATGAGCGCGACGACGATAAACGTGACCACTTTCGGATCGTCAGCATAGCGGGAAATCAGGCGTGCGCTCATCTCAGGTCTATCTGCTCATCATCTGGAGGCCGCCGTTGTATTTGACAGCCCAAGTCTGTGGTTCTCGACTTGCCTTCAATCGGATGATCTGACAGGTGTCAACGCAAAGCCGTCAAGGTGATCCCAAATCAGACAGGAGAAAACACATGTCCATCCGTGCGCTTGTGGTCAGCAAGGAAGATGACGGCCCGGTCTCGTCCGAGGTGACGACGATCACCGAGGACCAACTCCCCGAAGCCGATGTGACCGTAGCCGTCGAATACTCGACGTTGAACTACAAAGACGGTCTCTGCATTACGGGGACCGGAGGCCTCGTGCGCAACTTCCCGCACGTGCCGGGGATCGATTTTGCAGGAACGGTCGAGAAATCAGATTCGGACGCCTTTCTGCCGGGCGACAGGGTCGTTTTGACCGGCTGGCGCGTCGGTGAGGCCTGGTGGGGTGGTTACTCACAGAAGGCGCGGGTCAAGTCCGACTGGTTGGTCCGCTTGCCCGAGGAAATCTCGACCAAGCAGGCGATGGCTGTCGGGACTGCCGGATTCACCTCCATGCTTTCGGTGATCGCACTCGAGAACATGGGCCTGACCGCGGACAATGGCCCGGTCCTGGTCACCGGCGCGGCGGGCGGGGTCGGATCGGTGGCGACCGCGATCCTGGCCAATCTGGGGTATGAGGTTGCGGCTGTGACCGGACGGCCCGAAACCGCTGATTACCTGACGGGTCTGGGTGCCGCGACGATTGTCCCGCGCGAGGATCTGGCCGAGGCACCGACGCGCCCGCTGGACAAAGAGATGTGGGCTGGCTGTGTCGACGCGGTTGGCGGGTCGATGCTCGCCCGCGTTCTGACGCAGATGAAGTATGGATCGTCCGTTGCCGCCGTCGGCCTCGCAGGCGGTGCAAAGCTGCCGGCGACCGTGGTTCCGTTCCTGCTGCGGGGTGTGAACCTTCTCGGCATCGACTCGGTCATGCAACCTCAGGCGCCGCGCATCGCCGCTTGGCAGCGCATCGCCCGGGATCTACCGATGGACAAGCTGGAAGAGATGATCTCTTTGGCGACCTTGGATGATCTACCAGCGATGGGCCCGGCGATCCTGAAGGGCGAGGTCAAGGGCCGCGTCGTTGTCGATCTGAGCGCCTGATTGCCCTCCCGCAGCGCGGTCCTCGCGCTGCGGCGGGGGCCCCCCCCCCCCCCCCGCAAAGAAAGGGAGACCCGGACGGGGGGGGGGGGGGGGGGGAGGGGG
>JBHJIZ010000070.1:0-34752 GCA_050043005.1 Paracoccaceae bacterium | reverse complement strand
GAAAAATAATTCCAACCCAGAGGGAATAAAAGCCGCGTAGCCTCGTTCTCGACGCAGGACAGACATCGTGCGAGCCCAATGACCGACGCAATTCGACATGAACTGGTAGCCGTACTGCCGAAGCTCCGCCGGTTCGCTTGCGCATTGGCGGGGAGCATCAGCGAAGGAGATGATATCGTGCAAACGGCGTGCGAAAAAGCGCTTACGCGTGGAGATCAGTTTCGACCCGGAACTCGGTTCGACAGTTGGATGTACAGAATTGTGCAGACGACTTTCCTGGATTCCCGCCGTCGCCACGAACACCGTTTTGCTCGCTCGGATGAAGAGTTGATATCCGCTGTCTCAGACGGCGGGCGCGGCGCCGCGAAGGCCGCTGACCGGTTGCTGCTGGCACGTGTCCGCGAGGCCATGGCCGACCTGCCGGAGACCCAGCGCACGGTGTTGGCGCTCGTCGCCATCGAGGGTCTCGCCTATCACGAAGCCGCCGAGGTGCTGGACATACCAGTCGGTACGGTCATGAGCCGGCTCGCCCGGGCACGGTCCAAGCTGAAGCCATTGCAGGAGGGAGCGTTCTCATGACTCGCGACTGGACCGAGGAAGACATCGCAGCCTATGTGGATGGAGCACTCGACCCGGCCGACGCAGAACGCGTTGCCGCGATCCTGGAACACGATGAGGAAGCTCGAGGGCTCGCCGATCAGATCGATGCGAGCAACGCGATGCTTCGGGCCGCATTTGCCGACGTGGCGAATGCGCCGGTGCCAGCAGCGCTGACCGCAACGCTCGCGCATGAAGGCGATACTGTCGTACCGATGCGGTGGCGCTTTGCTCGTCCGACCACATGGGTCCCGGCGGCAGCGGCCGCAAGCGTGGCGATTGTTGTCGGTGTTTTGCTCGGGACGCAGATCGAGGACAACATGGGTTCTCCGCAGATCACGTTGGGTGACGCGCCGAGCGATAGTGCATTGCATCTGGCGCTTGAAACCTTGCCAAGCGGGACAGCGTTCGACGACCGGATCATGCCAATGCTGACTTTCACGGACAAACGAGGGCGCTATTGCCGTGAGTTCGAGGTGCTGGACGACCTGCCGAATGAGTTGGAGTTCGGGATCGCCTGTCGGACAGAGACAGCCGCATGGCATGTTGAAATCATTGTCAGCGCTCCGATGAATGACTCCGTTGATCAGGGTTTCGCACCCGCTTCGGGACCGGGCGCCGATGCTCTTGCCGCCATGATCGAAGCACTGGGTGGAAGCGAGCCCCTGTCTCCGGATGCTGAGTCGGTTGCAGTTCGGAACAACTGGCAACGCTGACGGCGCCACATTCACCCTGTCACGGCAGGCAGGGTCGTCAGGACAGCGTTTCTTTCGACGGGTCGCCTGTTTCGGCACCCGTATCCGGTTCTCGAAACTGCAGATCGTAAAGATAGGCATAGTGTCCGCCGCGCTCGATCAACTCGTCGTGGGTGCCGGACTCCAGAAGCTTGCCGCGATCAAGGACGTGGATCACATGGGCGTTTCGCACAGTGGACAGCCGGTGGGCGATCACCAGCGTCGTGCGCCCTTTCAACAGGCGCGCAAAGGACTCCTGAATGCGGGCCTCGGTCTCGGCGTCAAGAGCCGAGGTAGACTCGTCCAGCAACAGAAGCGGCGCATCACGCAGGATAGCCCGGGCAATCGCGATGCGCTGGCGTTCGCCGCCCGAAAGGCCACTGCCGTCGTTTGCGATCTCGCTGTCATAACCGCCGGGCCGCGCCACGATAAACTCATGTGCGTTCGCTGCGCGTGCAGCCGCCTCGACCTCAGCATCCGTGGCTATCAAGCGGCCAAAGCGTATGTTCTCGCGGATTGAACCGGAGAACAGATAGGTCTGCTGATTGACCATTGCGATGATCTCGCGCAGGTCGGCCAGGTTGGTATCCGCGATGTCGCGGCCGTCGATTTCGACACTGCCGCTCTGCGGGCTGCGGAAGCGCTCGATCAGATCGAACACGGTCGACTTGCCCGCCCCCGAAGCACCCACCAACGCCGTAACCTTGCCCGCCGGGCACGCTATGCTCAATCCGTTCAGCGCAGGGGTTTCGCCATATGCGAACACGACATCTTTCAACGCAATTGCACGCGGACCAGGCGCCACTGGGGCACTACCTTGGTGCGGCGGAGACCCAGCGGGTGAGTCCAGAAAGGTGTACATGATCTCGACGCCGACCATGTGGGTGTTCAACTGAACCTGGAACCGGGCCAACCGCCGGGCGGGCTCATAGGCCATCAGAAGTGCGGCGATGAAAGATACGCTCGTGCCAAGCTCCTGAGACCCGGTGGCTACCTGCCACCCGGCATAGGCAATAACCGAGCCGACGGCGAGACCGCCCAGGATATCCATCATCGGCACGGTGGCGGTCTGATACTTGATCGCGTCATCGGACAACCGGCGCACATCGTGCACCAACGATGACATCTTTTCGTACATGTGGTCTTCGAGTTTGAAGGCCTTCACGATGCGAGCGCCGAGGAACAGTTCCTTGACCCCATCGGTGATCCGCACCGTCGCTGTCAGCATGCGGTAGGCGATTTCCTTGACCCGTTTGGTCAGCCAGCCCACCGCCAACGCAGCAAGTGGGCCAATGAGCAGCACAATCAGCGAAAGGTAGAAGTCCTGAATGAACATCACGATGATCAGGCCGATCAGCGATACGAGATCCCGTCCCAAGGACACGATCAGAAGCTCGATGGCCGCGCGCGCTGCATTCGCCGTTCCATTGAAACGGATCATGACGTCCCCCAGCGAATGCTGGTCGTAGAACTCGGTGTCTTGTTGCAAGAGATGGTTGAACAGCCGCTCTTGCAGGCGGGCGACGATCTTGTTGCCAATCCTCATCAGGATCACTGCATTCAGGTAAGTTGCGAAGCCGCGCACCAGAAAAAGGCCCGTTACCGCCGCCGCGATCCACGCGACGAGGACCGCGTCCTCGTTCTCGACCAGTTCGTTGATGACGTCCTTCATGATGTAGGCCATCATCGCGGTCGACCACGAGACCACCAGCAGCAAGCCGATGGCCATCGCATAGCCCTTCCAGTGCTGCCGGGCACCGTCCAGCAGCAATCGGCGATAGTTCTCGCGAGACTCGCGTGAAATGATCTGATCGAGCAGCGCCATCGTTCTTCCCGAACACAAGGGTGTGCCGCCGGATCCTTGAACCGCCGTACACCCATCTCTGGCCGAGGCAGCTAGCGGTTTGCCCGCATCGAAGCAAGCAACCGGTTCTCATTCAAGGCTATCGCGACGCCCGGTGGCCGGGCATCAATCAGACCCTTAGCCGGACGATGGCGTCAACCTCGACAGAGGCGTCGCCGGGAAGACCCGACACACCAACCGCCGTGCGCGCGTGCCATCCCGCCTCGCCAAACAGCGCAATGAATATCTCGGTTGCCCCGTTGATCACGAGCGGACTGCTCGGAAAACCCGAAAGGCAGTTCACGAACCCTCCAAGCCGAAGAACGCAATCGACGCGGTCGAGGTCGCCTTCACAGGCTTCGCGCAGCCGGTAGATGAGATTGAGTGCACAGATCTTGGCGGCTTCTTTGCCAATCTCGATGCCCTCTGGCGTGTCCTGAACAGGACCCTTGTGCGTTACCGAACCATTCCATTCGCACACCTGGCCGGACAGATAGACCGTCGTCCCATCACGGCGGAATGGCAGGAACCGTCCCATCGGAACCCAGTCCTGCGGCAGTTCGAGACCCATGTCGGTCAATCGGTCTTCCGCGCGCGACACTCTCAGTCCTCCGTCGTTTTCTGGGGCAATCAAGCGGGTTCCGAGGTCAGGTAGGCGCGCCAATCGCCCAGATGTGAGATGTCTTTTGCGCCAACCGCGCCGCTTGCTTCGCATATGAAGCCTTTAACCCAAGACCCGTCCGAAAGCTCGACGGACCCGATCCCGAGCGGCGCTGGTATCCCTTCCACAAAGCGGCCCAGCGCCGAGTTTGGGAGCGACCAGATCTCAAGTGCTACCGAAGTGGTTGTCGATGACGTCGACCGTACCAGACCAGGACGTTCCGGCGGCCCACCGGCCAGTGCAAAGAACCGATATGCGCTCGCCGTCTGCGCGCGCCGGACGAATCGTGCACCCAGATCCGTAAGTTGCCAGTTCAATGGCAGGCCGTTCATGTGAGCACCGCAGACCGCAAGTTCGATCCGATCGGACGCGCGCGGTGCGAGCGGCTTGAGCGCAGGCACCAGGTGGCCGGTTGCTCCGAGTGAACGCGTGCAGTTTGCTTCGAACGTTCGCGCAATCGATGCGATCTGGGCGTCCTCACCCGCCTTGGCCAGAAACGTGACGCTTCCGGGCTTGCCATCGCTGCGGGCTTCGGTGGGTACCGCGATCCCACACAGATCCAGCAGGTTCACGAAATTCGTGTACGTCCCGAGGTTCGAATTTGGCGTGATTGGATCCGCATCCAGATCGGCGACGGCGTAGAAGGTCGGGATGGTCGGCACGCAAAGCATATCCAACCCGTCCAACATCGGCTCCGCCGCCCGTTTCAGTTCAGCCAAGCGGTAGATGCCCCGGAACGCATCGGCCGCAGACATTTGTTCCGCTGCCGAGATGATCTGGCGGGTCACCGGGTGGACAGCGTTAGCATCCGAGGCCAGCAGATTCTCGATCACCGAATAGCGTTCCGCGACCCATGCACCCTGATAGAGCATTCGGGCCACGGCGTAGAGCGGCTCGAAATCGATTGGCACGATCTCGGCGCCAGCGTCGGCCAGGCGGGCAATGTCCCGATCGAATGCCGCCTCCTGGATATCATCACCGAAGAATTCGATCGAGCCAGCGTCGGGAATACCGATCCGCGTGCCTGACGTGGGGTCGCTCAATTGCTGATGCACGAGCCGCTTCGAGTAGGCGTCCGCGTCATCAAATCCACGGGCCGCAGCGAACACCGCATAGGCATCGTCCACGGTCATTGCGAAGACCGACACGGTGTCGAGGGTTCGACATGCAGGCACAACGCCCGAGGCAGACAGCGCGCCAAGCGTCGGCTTCAGGCCAACGATGTTGTTCAGTGCGGCTGGTACGCGTCCCGACCCGGCAGTATCGGTGCCCAGCGAGAACGTTACAACGCCGTGGCCGACGATCACACCGGACCCACCCGAGGAACCCCCAGGCACGATGGTGGGATCGATGGAGTTCAACGGGGCACCATAGGGCGTCCGGACGCCAACCAGACCGGTGGCAAACTGATCGAGATTTGTCTTGCCGATCATCAAGGCGCCAGCGGCCTGCAGATTGGCGACGACGAATGCATCGCTTGTGGGCGTGTAGGCATAGGCGGGACAGCCTGCCGTCGTCTCGACACCAGCAAAGTCGATGTTGTCCTTGATCGCGAACGGGATGCCCCAAAGAGGTGTTTCCCGGTCATAAGGACCAAGCGCCTCGGCCTCGGCCACAACCTCGTCGCGCGTGCGCAGATGAATGAAGATCCCCGGGTCACCGATCGCATCCAGACGTCGGAACACCTCGTTGATCACGGCTTCTGGTCGAACACCGGCTGCATAAGCAGACCGCAAAGCGTCCAGGGTGAAAGGCAAATCGCTCAACATCAGGAGACTCCGGTCGTGGCGCTTTCTAAGCAGAGTGCGGGAGGTGTGGGGGCCGCGTCCAACAGCGCCTTGGTATACGCTTCTTGGGGCGAAGCCATGACGCGCGCCGCCGGGCCTTGCTCGACGATCACGCCATCCTTCATGACAATCACGTGGTCGCAAAGAAGGCGCACGACATGCAGGTCGTGACTGACGAACAGATAGGTCATCCCAAGCTTGGCGCGCAGATCCACGAGCAGGTTCAGCACGACCGCCTGGATCGAGACATCCAGCGCCGCTGTCGGTTCATCCAGTACCAGGAACTTCGGCTCCAGTGCGATCGCCCGGGCGATGCCGACGCGCGCCTTCTGCCCGCCGGAAAGCTGGTGCGGAAACCGATCAAGCAGCGGAAGCGGCAAGCCGACCAAGGTCGCCAATTCCTCGATCCGCGCGGCCAGCGCAGCACCGCGCTGCCCGCCGAGGCGGCGCAACGGCTCGGCGATGGTTTGCCGTGCGGTATGGCGCGGGTTCAGGCTGTCGGTGGCGTCCTGAAAAACCATCTGAATGTTCGCCCGGCGCGGGTTCCGCGCGAAATCCTTGGCCGGCATCGCACCAATGTCCTCACCATCGAACATCAATTCTCCGCTGGTCGGGTCGAGCAGGCGCACGAGGATCTCGGACGTTGTCGACTTTCCGCAACCGCTTTCTCCAACCAGCCCGACGCTCTGACCCTGTTTGATGTCAAATGAGATCCCCTTGACCGCGTGCACAGGTCCCGATTTCCCCTGATAGGTCTTCACTAGGTTTCGTACCTCAACCAAGGGCGTGTTCTTGATCTCGTGCGGCGGCATCGGCCGACGATCCTCGGGTGGCAGCAGACTGCGAATGCTCTCTCCCGCACGCGGTGTCGCGTCCACCAGTTTGCGGCTGTAGGGATGTGTCGGCGCGCTGAACAGCGTGACCGGGTCGCCCTGTTCGACGATCTCGCCATCCTTCATCACGACAATTCGGTCACAGTATTGCGCGGCCAGGCCAAGATCATGGGTGATCAGTATGCTGCTCATGTCGCGGGCACGGATCAGGTCCCGAACCAGATCCATGACGGCTTTCTGGGTGGTGATATCCAAACCCGTTGTCGGTTCGTCGGCGATCAGAAGACGTGGATCACAGGCGAGCGCGATCGCGCAGACGCCCCGCTGGCACATGCCGCCGGAGAGCTCGAACGGATAGGCGTTGTACCGGGCATCGGCATCGCTGCTGCGGACGTCCTTAAGGGCTGCCAAGGCCTTGGCGCGCGCATCTTGTGCAGTCGCTCGACCATGACGGCGCAGCACATCTTCGATCTGGTGCCCGACGCGCCGGATCGGGTTCAAGGCTGCGCGCGGATTCTGGAAGATCATCGAGATCTCGCGGCCGCGGATATCGCGCATGTCGCGTTCCGCGGCGCGGCGCAGATCCAGGCCGGAATAGGTCGCCTCGCCGCTCTTGATCGTGCCGCCTGCGTCCAGAATGCGCATCAGGGCATAGGATGTGACGGATTTGCCCGACCCGCTTTCACCGACGATCCCAAGGATCTCGCCCTTGGCCAGTTCGAAGCTGACACCGCGCACTGCCTCGACCTCGCCCTTGCGGGTCTGAAACGAGACCGCGAAATCCTTGACGCTCAGCATGGTCACGTTCTCTTGCGCGGGTCGACGATGTCGCGCAACCCGTCCCCCAGCAGGTTGAAGGTGAAGACCGCCATCATCAGCCAGAGGCCGGGGAATACGGCGAGCCACCACTCGCCCGAGACGATGAAATTCGCTCCCTCGGCCACCATGATACCCCATTCCGGCGTCGGCGGCCGCACACCCAACCCGATGAACGACAGACCTGCGGCATTCAGGATGGCCCAGCCGAGATTCAGCGACACCTGGACCATCATGGGTGGCAATGCGTTCGGGAAGATGTGCATCGCCAGCACGCGAAGGTCGGAATTGCCGGACAGCTTGGCCGCGCGCGCGAAACCGGAATTGCGGCGGATGTTGACCTCGGCCCGGACCAGCCGCGCGTAGAACGGCATGTTGATGATGGCGGTGGCGTAGATGATGTTTTCGATCGTGTTCCCGAGTGCTGCTACGATGCCCATGGCCAGCACGAACAGCGGGAATGCCATGATCGTATCGAGGAACCGGTTCAGCACGATATCGAGCCAGCCCCCCCAGTATCCGGCAATTGCGCCCAGGAGCGAGCCGACCACGAACGATATGGCCACTGCCGCCACCGAGATTGACAGATCCAGGCGCGTGGCAACGATCACCCGGCTGAAGACATCCCGTCCCACATTGTCCGTCCCGAACCAGTGGTCCCATGATGGCGGCTGCAGGGCCTTGGATGCATTCGTCAGCAGCGGATCATAGGGCACCAGAGAGGGGCCAAGCGTCGCGCAGAACAGGATGAAGCCCAGCATTCCAAACGCAATCAGCGTAACGGGGTTCGAGCGCAGAACGTAGACAAGATGGTCAAGGCTGCCGCTGGGCTGCGGCGCGTCGATGTTGAGCGTGTCCTTCATTGCGCTTCGAACCCGATGCGGGGATCAATCACGGTGTAGAGTAGGTCAATCGCAAGGTTCAGCGCGACGAAAAGCAAGGCCATCGCAAGGACAAATCCTTGCACGGCGGCATAGTCCGAAACGACGAGCGCCTCGACGGCATAGGATCCGATGCCCGGCCAGGCAAAGACCTTCTCGACCAGAACATTCGCCCCCAGCGCGAAGGAAAACACCATGCCGAGCGTGGTTACGACAGGAAGCAGTGCGTTCCGGAAGGCATACCCGTAAAGCACCCTGCCGTTGGACAGACCCGCCGCCCGCGCGGTGCGGATGAAGTCTGAGGACAAGGCGCTCAGCATCGCGGCCCGCGTCATCCGCGCAATCGGCGCGAGCGTGAACAAGGCCAGCGTCACTGCGGGCAGCATCAATTGCTTGGCGGCTCCCCACCAGGTTTCCCAGTCCCCGGCAATCGCGGCGTCGATCAGGTAGAACCCGGTGACATGGTCGGGTGAGAGATAGATGAAATCCAGCCGACCCAGTGGCGAGGGTGCGACACCAAGATGGTAGTAGAAGACATAGATCAGCACGATCCCGGTGAAGAATGTCGGCAGAGAGACGCCTGCCGTGACGAGCAGCCGGCACAGGTGGTCGACCCATGTCCCGGGCCGTGTCGCGGCCAGGACACCAAGCGGCACAGCGATCGAGATTGCGATGACGAAGGCCGACAACGTCAGCTCAAGCGATGCCGGCAGCCTGTTCGCAAGGTCCGTCGCGACGGGCCGTCCACTCGACAGCGACTGACCCAAATCACCCCGCAACAAATCACCGGCATACACAAAGAATTGCTGGATCAGAGGCTTGTCGAGGCCCATGGCAACGCGCGTCTGCTCGATCGATGCTTCGTCCGCCGCGACCCCGGCAAAGTAGACCGCAGGGTCGCCGGGCAGCGCGCGTGTCAGCAGGAAACTGATCACGACCACGCCGATGACCACCGGGATCGCCTGCAGAACCCGAAACAGCCCCGCACGCAGCCGGGGCGAGCTCGCCATCACGGGCTACGAGACCTTGACGGGCCGAACATCCAACTGCCGGTGGAACCAGAACTCGTACCCTTCGACCCCGTTTGCAGCGACGTTCAAGGCAGGTTGATAGAGCGGGATGCGCGGCAGTTCCTCCAACGCGATCTCGAACATCCGCTTGATCTTCGGCGCGTATTCCGGGTCATCCATCGGCATATGCAGCGAGCTGTCGACCAGTTCCTCGATCTCTTCGTTGCGGTAGTTCGACGAGTTGAACAGGTGGCCGTCTTTGTAAGCCCAGAAGAAATAGTAATCAGGCGTATTCAGCCAGCCGCCAAAGTTCTCGAGATGCAGATCCAGGCGCTTCTCGACCAGCACGGCTGTGCGCCAGTTCGCGCCAGGGATCTTATCGATCGTGACGTTGATACCGATCTTGCCGAGAGCCTCCTGCACCAGCAGAGCCGTCGGCTCCATCCACGATGCAAGATCCAGGCTGATCGACATGGTCACATCGAAGCCACCCGCGTGGGCAGACTTGGCCATGTGTTCCTTCGCCTTGTCGAGATCGGTGTAGTACTGCGTCTTACGTGGCCAGGCGATATCCGTGATCTCGGTCTCGCCACCGTAGAGTGGCAAGCCCCGGCCATAGGCTGCCGCCTGAAAGATGTCCTCATAGGGCACGGCGTACGCGATCGCCTTGCGGACATCCGGATCCTGAAACGGCTCGAACGCGAAGTTCGGGCACAGGCAATGGATGCAGTTCTCAACCGGCGTTGAGAAGACATCGACCTTATCCACCAGTTCGGCGGCATCCTTGTCCGGAATACCAAAAGCCATCTGAACATCGCCCCGTTCGATCAGCGCACGGCGGGTCGCAGGGCTTGGCACTTCGCGGATGACCACCCTCTTGATGGCGGGCATCGGTCCGCCAACCCAGTCGTCATTGCGCTCGTACACAAGCTGTTCGCCCGGCTGCCAGCGCGCCACCTTGTAGGCGCCCGAACCAGCCGGAGTCTTGTGGAGGTACTCAAGCGCCCAGGGATCCTCGGCGGTTGCGTTCGCTTTCGCTTCGACCGAGTTCATAATGTAGGGGACCGGCACCGCGAGATCCGGCAGCGTCAGTTTCGACGCCCGGTCAAGCTTGATGATGAACGTCTCTTCGTCCTGCGCGATGAACTGGTCGGGGCGCACCAGACCGCCCGCCTTCATCTGCACGGATGGGAAGCCCCCAACCGAGACCGCGCGGTCGAAAGACCACTTCACGTCTTCTGCGGTAACCTTGCGACCGTCCCAGAACTTGGCATTCGACTTCAGCTTGAAGGTCAGCGTCAGGCCGTCCTCGGACTCTTCCCAGCTGGCGGCCAGTTCCGGCTCGATCACCGTGTAGTCATAGGAGAAACCGCCGCCGATAGCCTCTTTGGTGCCGAATGACACCAGACGATCGTAGCAATTCACGCCAACCTGGTAAGATGCGCGGCTGGTGCCGGAGCGGTGAAGATCGAGCGAGTTGATCGTCTGCCCTGTGACCACAACGATTGTGTCCGATCCGGCTGCACTGGCAGGCAGAGACCGCAGAAATGGCAGCACCGATGCGCCCGCCATGCTCATTTTCAGAAAGTCGCGCCGTGAAGTTGCGTCCGTCATAACCCGCTCCTGCCGCTGTTCCGTTTTAGGCACTGCCGAAGACTGAGGGCGAAGCGTGTCAACATCTACTGCTATAAAATCAGAACCTCGTTGCAAAAAACGCAACGCAATGGGTATTCTCGATGCTCATGAGATACTTAAAGACGTTCGAGCTGATCGAAGCCGTTGTGCGCGCGGGGTCCATCCGCAAAGCGGCCGAGGACACAAGCCTCACGGCATCCGCTTTGAACCGCCGGATCCAGAGCTTTGAAGCGGAATTCGGGTGGCCGGTTTTCGAAAGGCTGCCCCAAGGGATGCGGCTGAACCCGGCGGGTGAGTTGCTGATGCAGTTCATCCGCGCGCAACGGACCGATCTGGCCCGCGTCCGCTCGCAGGTGGCCGATCTGTCGGGGGAACGTCGCGGTCACGTCTCGATCGCGTGTTCGCAAGCCCTGCTGCCATACTTTCTACCTGGACAGATCGCGGCGTATCGCGCCGCACACCCTGGCGTAAGCTTCACCGTCAACGTCCGGGACCGCGCCCATGCGGAGCGGGATCTGGCCTCGTTCAGCAGCGACCTTGCCTTGGTGTTCGAGCCGGTTCACATGGTCGAGTTCGAGGTTCTCCACACCCTGCCGCAGCCCGTCCACGCGGTCTTTCGCAAGGACAATCCGCTCTCTGACAAGTCAGTTCTGCGCCTGCGCGATTGCATGGGTCATAATCTGGTCCTGCCATCGGCGTCCTACGGTGTGAGACATCTGCTGGACCAGGCCGCATCCCGACGCAGCATTACGCTCGGCACTTCTGTCGAGACGGAGTCCTTCGAACTGATCCGTCACTACGTCACGCACGAAAATGCAATCGGGTTCCAGATCCCGATCGGGTTGAACGAAGACCTTGAGGATGCGATCCGTCATCGTCCTCTGGACGAACGCGACGTTCCGGCAGGCCGATTGTTGCTTGGGCAGATGAAAGGCCGAACGCTTCCTGTTGCATCGGCGAAATTCGTTCAGCAGATCATTGTCGCGCTCGAGGCTCACCGACCATCCTAAGAGAGTCACAGGGCGTTCAGGCACGAGAGGTGTGTTTAACTGCAAGAACGGATGTCTCATTCATGTCTGAGTGTCGAGCGCACGACGGTAACAAGAATACCAATTGCGTCCGGGAGCAGCCTCAATGAATGACGCAAGGATAATCAGCAGGTGTGTCGTGGGGCTAAAATATGCATAAAAATCAGACGAAAATTTTGCCTAGACTATTTTTTCGGCAAAATTTTCGGAGATTTTGATAAAACACTCGTCAACTGGAGACCAGCGAGGACCAACCCATGCAGATCAATATCCCGGAGATTCACACGGAAGTCTCAGCGGCTTTCCAGCGCTATGAACAGGCACTGGTCACCAATGACGTCGCGACCTTGGACGAGCTGTTCTGGACCAGTCCGCATGTCATACGACTGGGCGCTGCAGAGAACCTGTACGGACATGATGAAATCCTGGCGTTTCGGCAGGGACGCCCATCCAAGGGCCTTGCCCGGACCCTGACCCGAACTGTGATCACAACCTTCGGGACCGATTTCGGCACCGCAAACACCGAGTTCGTGCGCGACGGCGTCGACCGGATCGGACGACAGAGCCACAGTTGGGCACGCCTGCCCGAAGGTTGGCGTATTGTTGCTGCACACGTGTCCTGGATGGATGTTGCTTAAGCGTGTCAGGCGTCGATTCCGTGTTGTTCCAGAAGGCGTTCGCCACTGTCGTTCCAGACTTCCCACCTGACGATCACGCCGTCCCGGATCTCGAAACGGTCAACATAGCGATTGCCGTCAAACTCGGTTCCGTCAGGCCAAGCACCGTACAAGGCGCCTAAACTGTAGACGACGGCAATGCCGTCGCCGATCGACACATCAGTCCGCTCCATGCGCTTACGAACCCATGCGTAGCGTTTGGCATTGAAGGCGGTGATGTCAGCCGCGGAGTCGAACGGACGCCCGCCGGAGAAAACGATCTTGCAATCAGGCGCCACAAGGTGCGCCACCCGATCGAATTCACCGGCCATCTGGGCTTCGAGAAACCCCAGGATCATGGCCTTCACGTCTTCGGCTTCTAAGGGTGTGGGGGTGTCGGCCAAGAGATCTCTCCGAACGGTGCGCCAAGGTCAGCGGGTTAACGATGGCATGTGTCTTGCAGGAACAATGCCAGAAGCGTGTCGCAGCAGAGTTTCCGCGACGACCTGACGACCCGCCGCATCCGGAGCACCGGCTTGGCGGTAGAGACCATACAATGAGAGGGACCCCAGAGACATGAAATCTTACGGCATAAGATCTCTTCTAACGCGCCGGATCGCGCTGGCCGGAATGGCCGCTGCCGGAATTCTGGCGTGCATCAACACCGCGCAGGCCGCCGATCCGATCAAGATCGGACTGATCGCATCGCTCTCTGGCCCGTCGGCGAAGTCAGGCGAAGCGATCACCCGCGGGATGACGCTGGCGATCACCGAGATCAACGACGCAGGCGGGGTCCTGGGGCGTCCGCTGGAACTGATCCGCCGCGACGATGAAGCCAACCCCGGCAAGGGCTTGATCGCGGCGCGCGAACTGATCCAACGCGAAGGCGTGACCGTTCTTTTCGGGGGTTTGCAGACCCCGGTCTCGTTGGCGATCGTGCCTTACGTGAACCAGATCCAGGTTCCCTTCATGGGTCCCTGGGCGGCGGGCACGCCGATCACCAAGAACGGTGCAGATCCGAATTATGTCTTCCGCGTCTCTGCGGTGGACGAGATCGTCGGTGTCGCGCTGGTCGATCGGGCGGTATCGGTGCACAACGCCCAGAAGCCGGGGCTGATGCTGATCAACAACCCCTGGGGCGAATCCAATGAAAAGGCGCTGATCGCTGCACTCGCGGCGAAGGGCATGCCGAATGCCGGCATTGAGAAGGTCGAAGCCAAGGATGTCGACGTCGTGCCGCAGCTCACCAGGCTTAAAGAAGCAGGCGCCGACACGATTTTCATGGTCGCGAATGTCGGTCCATCGGCACAGGTGATGAAATCGCTCGAACGGATGGGCTGGGACGTGCCGGTCGTGTCGCACTGGGGGCCTGCAGGCGGGCGTTTCTCTGAACTGGCCGGGCCGCGCGCCAAGACGGTCGAGATGATCCAGACCTTCACGTTCTCGGGCAACGACAACCCAAAGGCTGACGAAAAACTGACAGCGCTGAAGGCGCTCTTCCCCGAGATCAAGAGCGCGGCCGACGTGACCCCGGCGGTCGGGATCGCCAATGCCTATGACGCAATGCACTTGACGGCGCTGGCCATCACGAATGCCGAGAGCACTGACGGACCGGCCATCCGCGACGGCTTCTACGCCATCGAAAGCTACGATGGCATGATCAAAACCTACGAAAAACCGTTCACGCCCGAACAGCACGACGCGCTGGGGCCGAACGACTATGTCTTCACCCGCTTCATCGACGGCGAGATCATTCCAATCGATTGACCCTTGATGCCTCTCCGGAAGGGCCGCACCGGCCCTTCCACGGGCACTGGAGAACGGGATGATTGCGTCCACCTTGATCACCGGGCTGGGGCTCGGCGCGATGTATGGTTTGCTCGCGCTGGGAGTCCACGTTACCTATGCGGTCTCGAAAACGGTGAACTTCAGCCAGGGCTCGTCAATGATGTTCGGCGCAGTCATGGGGTACACGTTTGGCGTGACCCTGGGCTGGCCGATGCCCTTGGCGATCCTGGCGGCACTTGTTTGCTGTGCACTGCTGGGGCTCGCCATCGAACGCTTTGTCGTGCGCCCGTTCGTCCAGCGCGGATCGGATCTGTGGCTCATGGCCACGGTGGCGGCCGGCATCATGCTGGAGAACATCGTCCTGTTCACCTTTGGCAAGGAACCGCGCTCACTCCCGTCCGCCTGAGCTGACGAGGCGATCGAGGTGTTCGGCGCCGGAGCTTACCCGCTGCAGTTGGCGATCCCGGTCGTCGGTATCGGCATCGCACTTCTGCTGACGCTGGTTCAGACCCGCACGAAGATTGGCAAGGCGATGCTGGCAACTGTGCAACGCTCAGACGCTGCTCGGCTGGTTGGCGTGAACACCCGAACTGTCATCGCAGCTTCCTTTGCTATCTCGACCGTGTTTGCGGGCATCGCGGGGCTCTTGATCGCGCCTTTGTTCAACGTCAGCGCCAGCATGGGGACGATCTTCGGCATCAAGGCCTTCGCCGCCGCGATACTTGGCGGCATCACGAGCGCCTGGGGCGTCGTGATCGCCGGCGTCCTTTATGGATGCATCGAGGCACTGACCACCGCCTATCTGGGGTCGAGCTACACTCAGATCGTATCGTTCTCGATGGTGATCCTGGTGCTGGTCACGGTGCCAAACGGGCTCTTCGGCACCGCCGGGTTGAAAAAGGTCTAGCGATGATCCTGTCGCTCCGCTCCCGCCTGTCCCGGATGGTCAAGGACCCGCGTGTCGCCATCGCGACGATCGCCTTGCTGACGCTCGTCTCGATCATCCTGGCCACCCAGATCGGCGGTTACTTCGTCTTCATTCTCGCACTCATGGCGATCAATCTTTGCGTTGGCGTCGGACTGAACATCCTGCTGGGGCTTTCCGGGCAGATCTCGTTCGGCCATGTCGGGTTTTTCCTGATTGGTGCCTACGCTGTCGGCATCGCGACACTCGCAGGTTGGAGCTTCTGGATCGCCCTGCCGATGGCGACATTGTTGGGTGCGGTGACCGGAGGCTTGCTGGCACTCCCGGCACTTCGCGTGTCCGGGCCTTACCTGGCGATGATGACCATCGCGTTCGCCTTCATTGTCGAGCACGGCGCAATCGAATGGCGCGATCTGACTGGCGGGCAGAACGGTCTGATGGGATTCCCCGCGCCGGAAGCATTCGGGCGTGTATTCTTCGAGATGGAGATGGCCATCCTCGCGATCCTGTTCGCGGGTCTGTCTCTCGTGCTGTATCATGTGCTGGCGCGCGGGCATTGGGGGCTCGCGATGCGCGCAGTCAGCGACAGCGAAATTGCGGCGCAGTCCGTCGGGATCGATCCGCTGCGCGTAAAGACGCTGGCGTTCGTCCTGTCGGCTGCACTGGCGGCGCTGGCCGGTGGTCTATTCACGCCGCTCCAGGGTTTTATCAGCCCAGGCAGCTTCCCCTTCTTCCAGTCCATTCTGTTTCTGCTGGCGGTCGTGGTCGGCGGATCGAGGACTCTGCTCGGACCTGTGCTGGGTGTTCTCGTCACAGTGTTGCTGCCCGAGCTGTTGTCCGGCCTGGCCGAATACCGCCTGCTGTTCTTTGGAGGGTTGATGCTGGGCGTGTTGCTGGCTGCGCCGCGCGGGATGATGGGCCTGTTGCAGCGGGTACTCATCGTCGAGGATCCCAAGACAGCCGCCGCATCCGACATGGCGTTGTCCGAACTCGTTGGACGTGAGGGCGCAAACATCGCTTTGGCGGTCTCAAACCTGTCGATTTCCTTCGGCGGTGTCCGCGCCGCACAAGATGTATCCTTCACGGCAGAACCTGGACGGATCACATCTATCATCGGCCCGAACGGTGCTGGCAAGACGACCGTGCTGAACATGATCGGCGGGTTTTATGTGCCGGACAGCGGATCGATCCGGTTGGATCACGACCTGGCGGGCAAACCGGCCTGGGCCGCGGCACGCGCCGGAATTGCCCGGACATATCAGACGACGCAGCTTTTCGAGCAACTCAGCGTAATTGACAATCTACTCACGGCTGACCGCGCCGGTGCGCTCGGCGTGCCCTTCGGCCCACCACCATCCGTTGCCGCGCGGGCACGCGCCGAGGGTCTTTTGGCCTTTGTCGGCTACGATGGGCCGCTGGACCGGGAGGCCGCCGCCCTGCCCCACGTTGACCGTCGTCTGGTCGAGATCGCCCGCACCTTGGCCACGCGACCAAGGGTTCTCTTGCTGGACGAACCCGCCGCCGGTCTGAGCCAATCCGACAAGGAGCAACTGGCGCTGCTGTTGCGGCATATCGCCGAGGGCGGGAGCGCCGTTGTTCTCGTCGAACATGACATGGGTCTTGTGATGGGTGTCTCGGACGACATCCTGGTCCTGGATGCGGGAACGCCAATCGCTCACGGAGCACCTGTTACCGTGCGCAATGACCCGGCTGTTCTCCGCGCCTATCTGGGCGACAACGACTATCCCGGACGGCCGAGAAGTGTACCCTGGACCGGCGAACGCGTCGCCGTTCTGGGTGCGCACAAGCTGGTCGCGGGCTACGGTGCCGCACCGGTGCTTCAGCAAATCGATATCAGTGTCGACCCGGCGGAGACGGTCGCAATACTCGGCGCGAATGGTGCCGGCAAGTCGACTCTGATGCGCGCGCTCGCCGGACTTCATCGCCCTGTCGAGGGGTCCGTCCTGCTGGACGATGACGAAATCAGCGGGACCGAGGCACACGAGATCGCGGCGCATGGCCTGGCACTGGTTCCGGAGGGCCGCCAAGTCTTTCCTGAACTCAGCGTGCGTGACAACATTCTGCTGGGCGCATTCACCCGTAAGGATCTCGACGCCGATCGGGAGATCGAAGAGCTGCTGACCCGGTTCCCGCGCCTGCGCGACCGGATCGACATGCCCGCAAGCGTGCTGTCCGGGGGCGAACAACAGATGCTGGCTGTGGCGCGCGGCTTGATTGCCAAACCGCGCAGCCTGCTGCTGGACGAACCGTCCCTTGGGCTTGCGCCCGCCATGGTCCGCGAGTTGTTCGACACCCTGGCGGACCTGCGCGACGAAGGGGTCACGATCCTGCTGGTGGACCAGATGGCAACGCTTGCGCTGGCAATCTCGGACCGCGCGTATGTGCTGGAAAACGGCGAGGTCGTAAAGACCGGCACGGCTTCCGATCTGTCGCGCGACGCCGATGTCGAGCAGGCCTATCTGGGCGCCGCGGAGTAGAGGGAACCGAAGCCATGGAACTGACGCTGCACGAGGTGCGCCTGACTACCGATCCCGCGGAGATCGTCGACATCGGCGTCTCCGGTGGCAAAATCGTCGAGATCCGGCCGGGCCTGCCGGGCGGAGATCAGGCCTTGCACCTGGACGGGCGCCTCGTGCTGCCCGGGTTCTGCGAGAGCCATATCCATCTCGACAAGTCCTGCCTTCTCGACCGTTGCACGCAGCGCGGCGGCCTGGCCGAGGCGATTGGGGAGGTCGCAGGTCTGAAAGCTGCCTTCACGGCGGAAGATGTCGCTGCCCGAGCCTCGAAGACGTTGCGAAAGTGCGTGATCAACGGGACCACGAAGATGCGCACGCACGTCGAGGTCGATCCGACCATCGGCATGCGCGGCTTTGACGGCGTTCAATCGGCGATTGCCGACTGGGCCTGGGCCATTGATGTCGAGATATGCGTGTTCCCACAGGAGGGCCTGCTGAACAATCCGGGCACGGACGAATTGCTGGTTCAGGGTCTCAACGCAGGCGCGGGTGCGATCGGGGCCGCACCCTATACCGACACGGATCCGCATGGGCAGATTGACCGGATCTTTGAGCTGGCGCGCGAGTTCGACGTCGATGTCGACATGCATCTGGATTTTGGCCCCACGACGGACGAGATGACGATCGACCACGTGTGCCGCCGCGCTGACGAATATGGCTGGGGCGGGCGCGTTGCCGTCGGTCACGTGACGCGCTTCGCTCAGATGGCGCGGCCGGATTTCGCGACCCTGTCGCAACGCGTGGCCAGCGCCGGAGTCGCGATCACGGTTCTGCCTGCCACCGATCTTTTCCTGATGCACCGTGAGCATGATGAAAATCACTCGGCGCCGCGCGGCGTCACGCCTTTGCATTTGTTGTCAGAACAGGGCGTCACCTGCTCTTTGTCGACCAACAATGTGCTGAACCCGTTTACGCCGTTCGGGGATTGCTCGTTGATCCGGATGGCCAATCTTTATGCCAACATCTCCCAGATCGGCGACCCCGAGACGATGGCGCGATGCCTGGATATGGTTTCGCAAAGCTCGGCGAAATTGATGAACTTGACCGATTATGGGCTATCCGTGGGAAATGACGCGGACTTGGTGGTGATAGATGCAACAGATCCCGCCATGGCGGTGGCGGAGCTGGCCCAGCCCATGTACGGCTTCAAGAACGGGCACGCTGTGTTCACGCGGGCGCTGCCGGAACTTCATCTGCCCGGCTGAAGGAGCACAATATGGACGATGCAGCCAACGCATTCATCGAGATCTTCGAGCTCGAAGGGGCTGCGGACGGGCCTTTGGCTGGTCTGACATTCTGTGCCAAGGACATCTACGATGTGGCCGGACACCAAACCGGGTGCGGCAGCCCGGACTGGTCGGCGTCGCATCCCGCCGCAAGCGCACATGCAGCGCCGGTCGCTGCACTTCTGGCAGCCGGAGCACGTCTTGTCGGCAAGACCCACACGGACGAGATCGCCTACTCCCTGATGGGCGTGAACGCACACTACGGCACGCCAATCAACACGGCGGCACCGGACCGGATTCCCGGCGGATCGTCTTCGGGTTCGGTCGCCGCTGTTGCCGCGGGGCTCGTCGATATCGGTCTCGGCAGCGACACCGGCGGCTCGGTGCGGATGCCCGCTTCGTTCTGCGGGGTCTATGGTCTTCGAACGACCCATGGTGCGGTAGCGATCGACGGAACCATGCCGCTTGCGCCGTCCTTCGACACGGTCGGATGGTTCGCAAAGGATCTGGACCGCATGGATCGCGCGGCAGAGGCGTTTGGCTTGCCGTCGGCTAAAGGATCAGAGCCACGTCTCCTCCTTCCCGTCGATGCCTGGGCGCTCGTCGAACCAGGCACCGTCGACGCAGTCGGGCCGGAACTCGCCCGGTTGCAGGAGAAATACGGGCCAGCGACGCCGATTGTCCTGGCGCCGGACGGATTGTCGGTGTGGTTCGAAGCGTTTCGGGTCTCCCAGGCGGCCGAGGTTTGGCAGGCCCACAGCGCATGGGTCGAGGCAACTCAACCTGCGTTCGGGCCCGGCGTGGCGGATCGCTTCAAGATGGCGTCTCAGATCTCGACACAGGACTGGAAGGCCGCATCCGAGGTTCGCGATCAGGTCCGGGCTCGTATGAACGATCTTCTGACCGATGGTACGATGCTCGTGCTTCCAACCAGTCCAGGGCCTGCCCCGCTGCGTATCACGGACAATGCCGAGCTCGATGGTTTCCGCGCCCGCGCGCTCCACCTGCTTTGCGCCGCTGGGTTGGCGGGCTATCCGCAGCTATCGATGCCCGCAAGTACTTCGGAAGGCGCGCCGGTGGGGCTTAGTCTGGTTGCCGGTGCAAACCTAGATCGTGATCTGATCGCTGCGGCGTCCTGAGAAAGCCAATCGCAAAGCAGGCGCTCAGAAATCGAAAATCCGTTTGCCGGTATGACCTCCGCGCTGCACCCTGACCGAGGCACCGCGTGAACGCGACAGAGTGCAGTGGCTCGCGTAAAGCCATGCGACAAAGCGATAGGCCAGCAGACTTGGGAGAACACTCGGATGGCTAATCCAAAGTACCAACCCGTCGATGCAACTCAGGTGCCTCGGTTTTCCGACATCGCAACGTTCATGCGGACACCGCGCGTCGCACCTGACGCCGAGGTTGATATCGGCCTTGTAGGTGTTCCCTTTGATATTGGTCTGAACTACCGCTCCGGTCCGCGCGAAGCGCCATCGGCCGTGCGCCACGCAAGCCGATTGATCCGGATGGTGCATCCGTCAACGGGGGTCGAGCCCTATGCGCTGTGCAACATCGCCGATCTTGGGGACGCGCCGGTGAACCCGCTCAGCCTCGACCAATCCATCGAGATGATCCAGGGCTTCTTCTCCCACCTAAAGAGCATGAACATCCGGCCGATCGCGATCGGCGGCGACCATACCGTGCCGACACCGATCCTCAGAGCGCTTGCCAGCGACCGGCCTGTAGGCCTGCTGCAAATCGACAGCCATGCAGATGTGATGGACGAGATGTGTGGGACCAAGGTCGACCACGCAACGTTCATGCGCCGCGCACATGAGGAAGGGCTGATCGCTCCCTCGCGGGTCGTACAACTGGGGCTTCGCGGCTCTCGGTTTGTTCCCGAGGATATCCGATACGGCATCGATGCCGGGTTCACCGTGCTCACCATGGACGCTTACGAAGATCTGGGTCGCTCTGCGACGATCGCGAAGATCCGAGACGTCATCGGTAACGGCCCGATGTACATCACGATCGATATCGATGGGCTGGACCCGTCGTTCTGCCCCGGCACGCCGGTTCCCGAGATTGGCGGCATCATTCCGCGTGACGTACAAAAGATCCTGCAGGGATTGATGGGCTGCGACGTGATCGGTGCCGATATCTGCGAGGTCGCGCCTTGCTATGACCCGACGGGCATCACCTCGATCACGGCGGCAAACTTGATGTTCGAACTCACCTGCCTGGTTGCGCACAGCCTGGGCGGCGGCAAGAGCGCATCATAAACGGTCCAGATACTGCTGCACGAAATCGCAATCCACGAGCGCGCGGTAGGCATCGATCAGCTGTTGCGTGACTGGCCCGTAAGCCCCGGCAGGCATGCGCACGCCATTGATCGACGCCACGGGGCAAATGCAGAGCGAGGTCGACGTGATGAATGCCTCGTCTGCGTTGTACGCATCATAAAGGTCAAGATCGTCCTCGCTACACGAGATCCCCAGCGACTCGGCCAGTTCGATCGCGGTCTGTCTGCTGACACCCGGCAAAACGAATTTCTCTCGCGGCGTTCTGATCCTCCCATCCTTGACGAGAAAGATGTTCGAGCCGAGCCCTTCGTTGAGATTGCCCGACATATCCAACAGGATAGCCCAGCCGTCCGGGTTCTGAGCCTTGACCTCGATGTCACCCATGATGAGGTTCAGATAGTTGTGCGTTTTGGCGCGCGGCGTCAGGCACTCAGGAGGGATCCTGCGGACCGAAGGCGTGACCACCTGAATACCGTCGCGGAACATATGAGCACGCTCGGCGATCGGCATCGGAGAGCACTCCACAATGACTGTCGGCCCGTAATGATCCCAGTTGTCACCTTCGACCTTCATGACGCCGCGGCTGAGCCGCTGTCCCACCCAGTAATCATCATTCTGTCCCAGAAGATGTCGGTTCCGATCCAGGACCTCGTTCGTGATCCGCGTCATATCTTCAGGTGGCATCGTGGCGTCCAGATGAAGCGCCTTCAACGAACGATAGAGACGGTCGATATGCTCATCGAGCTTGAAGATCTTGCCATTGAAGGTGCGTGTCAGATCAAACGCACCGTCACCAAAAAGAAAGCTCCGGTCCCGGTACGGAATCAAGGCCTGGCTCTCCGGCATGAATTCGCCGTTCATCCAGACGATGCGCTCATTGGCCAGCGTGTCCATGGCTCGATCCTCCTTGCCGAAAGCCGCTTACGGTAAACAGCTTTCATCAGACCATCCCTCATAGTCTGAGTATGAGCGCAGACAAAAGAGAATGGTTTTCTCAGCCGACCGCCGATTGTGCCCGTCTGGCTTGTTAGCGGACACGCTGACGGGCGATATATTCTGAGAATCGGAGCACCTTGGAGCACTGCCGGGCAACGCTTGCGATGCAGAGCTTACCGTCGAAACTCTCAACGAGCGCGCTCCAGACCGAAACGAAGCGCCCCCCAGAAGATCAATGACACAAATGGAGCAGATCAGAGTAGGCAATCGACACGTTCGGCGCTGGCCTGCAGTCTTGGCAGGCCAGCGCGGTTTCACTCTCAGATGTTTGGTGGTGCGGTTCTGATCCACTGGGTCAAAGCCTTCCGCGTGACACTGTTCCGCGCCGCCCCGGCAAACGTGATCGTATCTGCAGCTGTATCAATCGAAACGACTTCTGACTCTCCGTTCACCATGATCCGGTCAGAGTCCTGATCAACGAACAGATAGTCACCGATCGCGACATCCGTATCCAGGTAGGCGGCAAAACCGTCGGAACGGGCGACCGAAGTGGCCACGGTGTCGCCAGTCACAAAGTCCCCAAGCGTCACGTAGCTTGGCGTGTAGATCCGGGAGTTGAGGAATTGCAGCCCGCCGGCATCGGGATCAAACGGCTCGATCGTGATATAGTTTCCAGTCCCGTCATCACGATAGTTGTTCTGAGCCTCCGCAGTTACGGTCGTGCCGTTGCGCGACTGAATGAAGAACACCATCCCCGTTGACCGATCCCGCACCACGTCTCCGGGCAGGATGCCAAACCGCATCGCTTCATGATCGGACAGGAGATTGAATTCGAGCGTTAGGGTCCGTCCGGACAGAACAACGCTCGAAAAGTGCACCCCGCGTGTACGTTCATAGTAGTTGTACCGCTTGCGCGTCGGCATGCTGTAGCGCTCGGATCTTCTGCCGAACTCCCAAATGGCCAGCGGGATACAACTATCCCGCCCCGTGGTCTGATAAAAACCCTCGTCCGGCCCGACATCGTTGCCAAGAATGCCCGTATCCAAATCAGCAGGACCAAACCGTATTTGTTGCGGCCGCAGGTTCAAGGGATCGAGAACGACGCCGCCAGATGTCACATTGTGTGCGAACGCCTGATACAAAGGGATTGTTCCAGTTTTTCGATCGAGCGTGCTTACGCTGCATTGCTCCATGGACACCCGTGGCAGCTTGAACGAATAGACCGAAGGCGCTTTGATAAAACGGCAGCCGCGGAACAGAATGTACGAGCTGTTGCTGTTCCCCATAATATTGGCTGGAACGCCACGCTCGGCAGTGTGCCGGAAAGAAAACAGGCAACTATCGAAAGTCATCGTGCCTTCTTCCGACGTATCTCCCGTCAAATCGCCAATTCGATCCAGGCTTTCGACATACAGCATCGAAATCAGGGTGGTACCCAGCACGGTGGTAGAGCCGAACTGGAAGATTCGGCCAATGTTACCGCCGAGTGACATGTAGCTGATCGGGCCCCCAAAACGGCCAATCTGTCGCCCGTGTACGTTGTTCACCAAAACGGTATGGATTATCGCACCCAAGAAATTCCGGATCTCGACGTTCCGGGATTGCGCGTTACCGATCGATATGCCGTATTTGCAGAACTCGAAGTTGCAGTTAACGATCTTCAGGAAATCACCGTTCGCGTCGTGATCTCCGGGCTGGAGAACCAGCGCCGTGTTGACACGTCTGGCACCGACGTTCTCAATCAGAATATCGGAGGAAAAGGTTTTTCCGTATTGCGCCTGCGGACCCAAAAACTCCGGGTAGTTTGCGTCCGGATATGAACCGATCGGCCGCGGACCCGAGTACGCATCGATCGTAATTGCCGCATAAGGATTGTATCGCCCGTTGCCACCAAGCGCGTCCCATGTGCTCTCAAGCGTGACATCGTAACCGAGTGAGTCCACGCCAGAGAAATCGAGCGCGCCGTTAATCCAGATGTCCCGCAAGACACCGCCGCGAATACCTTGGATGTTTATGATCGGGCGATCCGTAAACGTCGCGACCAGCGCTGTTCCAACATATCGGGTTTCACCGCGCCGCTTGCGCCCGATCCCCCGCACATTGATCCCGTGGACGGACTCGCCATACCCAAGATGGATTGTATCTGTGATCCGGCACAGAGGCCCCAGGATCAGAACTTCCACCGCTTGAGCGCTCGCAAAGGGGGGATTTTCGTAGATGGCGAAGTCGATGGCCGTCTGTATCGCCTGGGTGTCATCCGCAATTCCGTCACCGACGCCACCAGCCTGCTTTTCGTTGACGATCCCATGCTCAGGCACGAACTCCCAATGGGCTCCGTCCGCGGACTGAATCTTCATCCCGTGCGTGGGTTCGACATCGACCCGCACGTAGAGCGCGCTGCCCCCATCCCCGCGCTGCGCATATCCTGCAGTTCGAATGAATGTAACGCTGGGATCGACCGACGTCGCAACAACCTGCGCGCGTGACTCGAAGTTCGACGGATCAACTGTTACCGTCGTGTTGCTCAACCCTTGGAGTTTCGTCTTGTCTGCGGCCGACATGAGGCCCGCGTCAAACCCGGTCGCCGCCGGCAGTTCCGTTTCGATCCCGTTCGCTGTCAACAGGGACAGCGTCGTCGCATCCCGCGTAACATCAAAGGCGCCCGACGACCCACCGCCACTACCAAAGCTCACTTTGACCGGCGCGCGGTCGATCCAATCCATCAGTTTCATGCGTCGCGTCCTCTAAGCCTGGCTGTGACGCGCCAACGAAGTCGACGGATGCGGTGGAGAAGCGGGATATCGAAGCAGTTCAGCAGCGCAGTCCCATCGCAAACGGTCTCGTCGTTTCGATGGGCGTCTGATCCCGAGATGCGGTCTTAGAGCGAGAAGGTTAAATTTGCGTTGAATTGTATCGAAAAGTCGCGTGGGCCGAGCCTGTTCACGGTGATAGGAGTCAGAAGCTGCACTCTGCTGTCGAGACGTCATGACCTCCGCGTTCAATCGGATCGTACTCTTGCTGCGCACCATCGTCTGGTTGCGCCCGGTACAGGTTTACTGGCGGCTTTGGCTGAAGATCTACCGACCGCCCCCGCGCACGTTCAGCGAGGTGCAACTGAACAGGTCCATTGGCGTTTGGACGCCCATTCGCAAATCTCCTACGATGACAGGTGCGAGTGAGTTCAGATTTCTGAACCAAACCGGCGCCATTCGAACCGCAACGGATTGGAACGCGCCAGATCGCGCCAAGCTATGGCTCTACAACGCGCACTACTTCGACGACCTAACGGCCGAAAATTCTGAGACTCGGAACCAGTGGCATCGTGCATTGATAACCCGGTGGATCGCCGAGAATCCGCCCGGAACCGGAAACGGGTGGGAGCCCTACCCAACCTCTCTGCGAATTGTGAATTGGTGCAAATGGCTACTCGCCGGAAACCGGCCGGAACCCGGAATGCTCGCATCCCTTGCGACACAGGCCGATTGGCTTGCGCGTCGGCTGGAGTATCATCTTCTTGGCAATCACCTGTTCGGGAACGCGAAAGCCCTGATGTTTGCCGGAGCGACCCTAGATCACGACGCAGCGGCAACCTGGAGGGCGACGGGCCTGAGAACTTTCGAGCGCGAGGTACCAGAACAGATCCTTCCGGATGGCGGACACTTCGAACGCTCCGTGATGTACCATTCAATTCTCACGGAGGATCTTCTGGATCTCATCCAACTCTCCCGGCTTGTACCAGACCGAACTCCAATACTCTTCACAACCAATTGGCATGATACCGCAATTCGGATGATGGCCTTCCTAAAAGCGATGACGCATCCGGATGGGCGTATCGCCTTCTTCAACGATGGAGCTTACGGCATCGCGCCTACCCCGTATGCGCTGCGTGCTTATGCCGAGAGTTTGAGCATCGCGACCAGTGTCGACCCGAGCGAAATCCATGTCATGCCAACGACGGGTTACGCGCGTGTCTCAAAATCCACCGCTGTGATACTCGCGGATGTGGCTCCAGTCGGGCCGGACTACCTCCCAGGCCATGCTCATGCCGACACCCTAAGTTTCGAACTTTCAATCGGGGGCAACCGCGTCTTCGTGAACGGCGGTACCTCGGTCTACGGCGGCGACCCTGCCCGACGCATGCTCGAACGCAGCACCTGCTTTCACAACACGCTCGAGATCGACGGACAGAACTCCTCCGAAGTGTGGGCGGAGTTTCGGGTCGCGCGCCGAGCGCAGGTCTTCGGCGTCTCACACGGCACCGATGGCGACACCCACTGGCTCGAAGCCAGTCATGATGGTTATCGCCGGATCAATGGCCCGATCCATACGCGGAAGTGGACACTCGCGCCAAACAGTCTGACCATTCGCGACACATTGGATCGCCCGGCAAATTCGGCGATCGCGCGCTTTCGTCTTGGACCAGGCTTCTCGGCGACGCCCGACGCAATCACAGGCCCGCAAAAAATGTCGATAGCCACGACCGGCGGCGTTCTCACGATCGAAGAAGGGACCTGGTCTCCTGAGTTCGGTCGTGTCGTACCTTGCGAGGTCCTGACCCTAACAATGACCGGTCAGACGGCCAACCTGGCACTGACCTGGGAGACTTGAGTGCGCATCCTATTCCTAACCGACAACTTCCCACCGGAAACAAACGCCCCGGCCACGCGCACCTGGGAACATGTCCGCGTGTGGGCGCAGCAAGGCCACGACATCACAGTGATCACCACCGCGCCAAACTTTCCGAAGGGTGTCGTCCACGACGGCTACCGCAATGCTTGGCGCAGTGTGGAACACCGCGAAGGAATCCGGATCGTTCGTATCAAGACCTACATCGCCGCGAACGCGGGAACCCTGAAGCGAATGCTCGATTACATCTCGTTCATGGTCTCTGCCTCGGTTTTTGGAGTGTTCGAGAAGCGTCCGGACATCATTGTCGCGACGTCCCCGCAATTCTTCACAGCTTGCGCCGGGCTTATCCTGTCCGTGCTGCGCTGGCGCCCGTGGGTGTTCGAATTGCGCGATCTCTGGCCGGATTCCATCGTTGCGGTTGGTGCGATGAAGCCAAGCAGCGCCTTGCGCGCACTCGAGAAGTTAGAACTGTTTCTTTACCGGCGGTCTACGATCGTCGTCTCGGTCACCAACGCATTCAAAAGCAACCTGATCGCGCGCGGGATCGATGGCGCAAAGATAAAGGTCGTCACGAACGGCGTCGATCCTGCGAAGTTTCAGTCTCAACCAAAAGATGCGGCCCTCACCGACGAGCTAAATCTCACCGGTAAGACCGTGATCGGCTATTTCGGCACTCATGGCATGGCCCACGCACTGGACAAGGTCCTGGACGCGGCCGATTTGCTACAAGATCGAAACGACATCGCATTCCTGTTCGTCGGGGGCGGCGCCGAGCGCGCCAAGCTCGAAGCGCGTGCCCGGGACATGCCGAATGTTCGCCTGCTCGCTCCACAACCGCGCGAACGCATGCCGACGATTTGGTCGCTCTGCGATGTGGCTCTTGTGTCGCTGCGCGACACGCCGACCTTCCGCACAGTGATTCCCTCAAAGATTTTCGAAGCCATGGCGATGGGGCAGCCGATCCTGATCTCGCTGCCGGACGGCGAGGCAACAAAAATTGTCACAAAGACCGGTGCAGGCATTGCGGTGCCACCGGAGAATCCGGCGGAAATGGCCCGGGAAATTGTTAATCTTTCAGACAGTGCTGCACTGCGGGAAGAGCTTGGTTCCAAGGGCATTTTGGCGGTTAAGGAATACAACCGTACCATGCTCGCGACGCGTATGCTCGACCATCTTGTGGTGGCAGCGAAGCGTTAGAGATTCGTCAGGGAAACGAGTTCTCCAGAAAATTTTTGTATTGCATTTCCGCGACTTCCGAGATTTCATCATCATAATGATGTCCGTTAAGAGGCATCCTTTCCCAGATTTGGAGGAACGTCTGATGACCGATAAAATGGTCAAGTCCGCGGTTCGGGTTCTCGACATATTTGAAGCATTTGAAGCCGAGCAGCGTGCGCTGACCATCTCGGAACTCGTAGATTTGCTGCAGATCCCACAATCATCCATGTCGACACTGATCAAGAGCCTCGTGGCCCGTGGCTTCGTTGAATACAATGCCGAGACGCGGCGCTATCGCCCATCCGTACGGCTGGCCTTTGTCGGCAACTGGGTGCTTGGCTCGACCGATATCAACGCCCGGCTACATACACTCGCACAGCAACTGCACGATGAGACGGGCGAAACCGTCCTAATCGGCTCGGAGAACGGGCTCTACATGCAGTACCTTTCGCTGGTGCTGTCGCAGCATACGATGCGCCTGTCGCTCCATCCCGGTCTGAAGCGCGCTCTGCATCGATCGGGCCTTGGCATCATGCTGCTATCGCTGAAGACGGAAGGCGAAGTGGGCCGCATTGTCCGGCGTTATAACTCGGAACTGAGTGACCCGACAGAGGACCGTGCCGTGCCGAGCGAGGTCAACACCATGGTGGCCCAGGCCCGTTCGCAAGGATGGTTCTATTCATCCAATAACGTTGTGCGCGGATACGGCTCGATCGCGACACTGCTGCCGCTGCCACAAGATCAGGGAATGCTGGCGATCGGCTTCGGCGCGTCGACCAACCACCTGAACGAACGGGTGGACGAACTGAAAGACGTCCTGCTGCGCAACGTCGTCCGGTTCGAGAATGAAACCAACGGTGCGCCAAACCTCGCCCTTGCGATGGCGGGTGAGTGATCTGAAGGGGGCAAGCCGGATCACTTTCCGCTGAAGACCGGGCTTCGCCTCTCCCGCATGGCGGCGAGGCCCACTAGCACATCCTCCGAGAACGCGCAGGTTCGAACAAGCTCATCGATCTGATCCTGTGCCGGCGCTTCGCGAACGATCTCCTTCATTCCGGCAACAGACAAAGGCGCGAGCTTTGCCGCACTCTGAGCGAAATCTCCGGCAGTCGCCAACAGATCCTCTCGCGGGACGATCGCCGAGACGACACCTTGTGCAGTCAGATCCTCGGCCACCAATTCGCGGTTCAGATACAGCAATTGGGCGGCTCGTGCGGGCCCCAGAGTATCTGTGATCCGGCGGATAGACGCGGGCACATAGATAAATCCGAACCGTGCCGCAGGGATCATGAACCGCACACCCGGGACCGAGATCAACGCGTCGCAGATCACTGCCACGTGCACGCCGCCGCCCATGCAATGCCCGTTAAGCGCGCCGATCACCGGCACCGGCAGGCGTGCCCATTTCTCAAAGACATCCGAGAACCGGCTCTTCATAAAACTTTCCGGCTTGAAGTCACCAAGCTCCGCCAGATCGAAGCACGCCGTGAAAGCCTTGTCCCCTGCACCCGTCAGAATAACGGCACGCACATCCGCCTCCGATCCGATCTCGTCCGCCAAGCCATCCAATCTGTCCAGTGCCGACGTGCTGATCGCATTGCGCTTGGCCTCGTTTGCAATGGTCACGGTCATCACCGCCCCATCGCGTGTCACCTGGATCTGATCGCCGGTCATGTCGCATTCCTTGCCATTTGCCTCCCCATCGTCCCGCCACGTGTGGCCGGGAGTGGGAGTTCAAACCTATCGCCCACGCGATCCGCATTCCATTTGCCTGCCATCTCAACGGAGATAATGTCCCGCTCAAAGGGAGGACGCATGCGACGCTTGGCAGGAAAATGTGCACTGATCATTGGCGCCGGTTCGGTCGGCGCAGGCTGGGGCAATGGCAGGGCGACCACCGCTGCTTTCCTGCGAGAAGGCGCACGGGTCTACGGCATCGACCGGGATGCCGATGCTTTGGAAGTTACACGCGACATGTGTGCCGAGTTTGGAACGGACTTTTCAGGGCGCACAGCAGACATAACCAACAGCCAGGAAATCGATGCTCTGATCGGTGACTGCCACGCGGCATTCCGGCGGATCGATGTACTGGTCAACAATGTCGGCGGATCAGCACCGGGTGACGTTGTTTCCCTCGAACCAGATGTTTGGGGGCGTCAGTTCGACCACAACATCAACTATGTCTTCCATACGATGAAGCGCGTCGTTCCGATCATGGTCGACCAGGGCGGTGGTTCTATCGTCAACCTCGCGTCGATCGCTGCTCTTCGGTTCTTCGGTCCGGATTGCGTCGCCTATGCAGCGGCCAAGGCAGGTTTGATCAAGATGTGCCAGGTGACCGCGGTCAAGTACGCCAAGGACCATGTCCGCGTGAACACCGTAATCCCAGGCCTGATGAACACACCTCTGGTCACCGAACGATTGGTCAAACAACGTGGCGCTGGCGACGCGGAACGGCTGATCGCAGCCCGCCATGCCCAGGTTCCGATGGGGCATATGGGGGACGCGTGGGATGTGGCCGAAGCCGTGGCTTTCCTGGCCTCTGATGCCGCGAAGTACATCACCGCGACCGAACTCGTTGTAGATGGCGGACTGCAGGCATCCTGCGTTGCACCAAATCCCACAGCCTAAAATGGGACGGTATCTCAAAGAGTTCCGAACAGGTGAACGTTTCGAGACTCGTTCAAGAACGATCACGGAACATGACATCCACCAGTTCGCGCAATTCACCGGAGACTGGAATCCAGTCCACATCGATGCAGTCACCGCTCAGGCTCAGCACGGAGGCCGCATCGCACACGGGCCGATGTTCCCGGGGATTGCGTTTGGACTGCTCAGTCAGTTCAACCTCGTGGAAGGGACCGTGATTGCGTTGAAGAACATCGGTTGGGAGTTCCTGTCGCCCGTTCACATTGGCGATACGATCAGGATCGCGATGGAGGTGACTTCGGTGTCGCTCCATCCAACACGCTCGGATCGCGGGCGGGTCGGGATGCGGATCGATGTCCTGAATCAGAGAAATGATATGGTCAACAAGGGCACCGCGACGATCGTTGTGCAGACCGGAGAGGGAGAAACCCGGAATGGCTAAAACCGTGCAGATTCAAGCCTATGGTAACGCAGATGCAATGGAGGTCGTCGATCTCGACGTTGGCGCTCCAGGCCCCGGCCAGATCCGCATCCGGCACGAGGCCTGCGGGCTAAACTTCATCGATGTCTACCAACGCTCGGGCGTCTACGCCCTACCTTTGCCTCTGAGCCTTGGTATGGAAGGCGCCGGCGTGATCGAAGCTGTTGGAGAGGGTATTACGCACCTGAAAGAAGGTGACCGCGCGGCTTATGCCGGGAATCCGCCCGGCTCTTACTGCGAGGCGCGGGTCATGCCCGCCACGCAAGTCTGCAAGCTGCCGGAGGAAATCAGTTTTGAGACCGGTGCCGCTATGATGCTCAAAGGCCTGACAACACAGTACCTTTTGCGTTCGACGGGCAAGATCTCAGCAGGCGACACGGTGCTGTTCCACGCTGCCGCCGGAGGGGTTGGTTTGATCGCCTGCCAGTTCGCAAAGGCCATCGGATTGCGACTGATCGGCACCGCGGGAACTGATGAGAAATGCCGTCTGGCCGAAAGCTTCGGCGCTGAGGTTTGCATCAACTACAACACCGAGGATTTTGTCAGCCGGGTCAAGGACTTGACCGATGGCAAAGGGGTTGATTTCGTCGCTGACTCGGTCGGCAAAGCGACATGGGACGGATCGCTCGACTGTCTACGCCCGATGGGCATCATGGCAACGTTCGGGAACGCCAGCGGAAAACCCGACCCGGTTGACCCGCAAGTCCTTGCAGGCAAAGGATCTTTGTACCTGACCCGGCCGACTCTGTTCACCTATATCGCAACGCGAGAGGCATGCCAGACACGCGCCGAAGATCTGTTCGAAATGGTTGCCTCCGGCAAGGTGAAAATCGAGATAAATCAACGCTATGCGCTCAATGACATTGCCCAGGCGCACAAGGATCTCGAGGCTCGCAAGACAACAGGTGCCACGGTCATCCTGCCCTGACTTTCCGCGCATCCCGCTTCGATACCGCAAAGGTAGTGCAAACGTATTGCTTTGATACCGCACGCATATCAACGCGGCGTCGACCCGCCCGAGTTCGGTACGTCGTTGCAGATTACAGTTTGGATGTATCGAATGGCTTTCGCGGGACGGGACCTACCTCGACAGGCATCCACTTTTCTGGCGAAAGTGGACGGTCGAAACCTACACGATGACAAGTCGACAGACTGCCTTGAGCGAGACTTACCGTACCAATAGCAACAGGATTCGTCTCTCGAGGTCGGCGGGCTCAGACACCTGTGCGCTGACCACCCTTGCGGTGACGCATCCGAACGAGCACCCAATGGATCACTTCGGTGATCACACCGACCAGCGCGACGGCGCCCAGCGACACGGTGAGCAACGGAATGTTCAGCACCTCACCCAGCAGTGGATCGACGACCGACCCGAAATGCGTGAGGAAGTTGTCAAAGGTTCGCACAACATTGGTGCGGATCGCCTGTATTATCTGAACGACGATATACAATACACCCGACAGCAGGATCGACAAACCGCCCGCCCAGACCCCGTTAGCAAAGGCTACGATAAAGCCCCACCCCTGACGAACCGAGAGGTTCACAAAGCCGATCAGGGCCCCGGCGAAGGGACCGAGAAGCTCCATCTCGGGAAGCGTTTTCAAGAGCGGCAGCGCTTCAGGACGCGCGAGCGACCAATTGATGGCCCACGCCATCAAAACGGCACACACAATCCTGAAAATGATCATTGCGCTTTGCATCTCCCGCCGAATCCGGCGCAACCGCCCCCCCCAGCCGCGCTACTTAAGGGCGAACCTGCCCTATTCAGGCAGGTCTGCGCAAGGTCATTTGCGTCACATCCGTTGTCCCTTGCGCAAAACACGCGGCGCACGAGGTCAGGTAAAAGTTCCACATCCGCCGGAACCGCTCGTCGAACCCCAGACCAGAGACATCGTCCCAACGCGCGTTGAACGCATCAAGCCATTCGCGCAGTGTGCGTGAGTAACTGTCTCCGAATTCCATCGATCCGGCAAACTCCAGGCCACTGGCCTCAGCCGAACGCTGGGCCGCCACGGGGGAGGCGAGCATACCGCCCGGGAAGATGTATTTCTGGATGAAGTCGGTGCCGCGGCGATAGCTCTCAAAAAGGTGATCCGCGATCGTGATCATCTGGATCGATGCATGCGCTCCGGGTTTCAGGCGCTCGCGGACCGAGCCGAAGTAAGTCGGCCAGAACTTCTCGCCAACCGCCTCAAACATCTCGATCGACGCAATGCCGTCATAGGTTCCGCGTTCATCCCGGTAATCGCGGATGACGATGTCCGCGCGTTCTGCCAATCCGGCGTCAAACAGCCGCTTCCGGGCGAAATCGTGCTGCTCGCGGCTGAGCGTGAGGCCAGTGACCCGGGCGCCGCGTTCCCGGATCGCATATTCGGCGAAACCGCCCCAGCCACAACCGATCTCGAGCACATGGTCGTCGCGCTGCACATGCATCCGGTCACAGATCGAGGCGTACTTGTTCATCTGCGCGGCATACATGTCCTCGCCCTGTCCGGAATAGAGCGCCGAGGAATAGGACATCGAGGGATCGAGCCAGAGCGCGTAGAAATCGTTGCCGAGATCATAGTGGTGCGAGATGTTCTTACGCGAACCGCGCTTTGTGTTCGACCTGAGCCAATGACGAAACCGTTCGATCGCACGCACGATCCCGCCGCCCGGAAAGCCGCGCGCAACGGCATCGTTGTTCATCAACGAAACATCGAGCAAAGCCTGCAGGTCCGGGCTGTCCCACCAGCCGTCCATGTAGGCCTCGGCAAACCCCATTTCGCCGTCGCGAACCATTCGCCCGAACAGGCGTGTATCGCGCACATCGAAATGACCCGAAGGTCCCGGTTTGTCGCCGGATTTGCCGAAAGTCCGGCCATCCGGCAGAGAAAACGACAGTGTGCCGCTCTCGATCCGGCTGATGATTGAAAAGACCGTTTCGGTCCATCTCGGCAGATCGGTCTGCCCGTATGTCGTATTCAGCATCCCGCTGACCCGTCCTCATTCCCCATCGCTGCGCACACTAATCGGAAACGCGCGGACGGTTCCACCCCAACATAGCGGCAAGTCGTGCTCTCATACCGGTTTTCGGCGCATCGGGGTCCGGGTATGGACCGCGATAAGGTATGAAGCGCGCACCCTTCAACCAAAGGCGCAACGCCTGCCAATGGATCGCCGCGATGACCTTGATGGTCATCAGAGGATGGCCCAGCCAAAGCCTGAGCAACACCGCGTCCGTTAGGGGACGACGCGCGCCACTCTGGGTGGCGATCAGGTAGGGTCCGTTTGCATCGTGCTGGCGGATGCGAACGGCTAAGCGCGCATCAGGTCGGCGCAGCAAGAAGCGGTACGTCTGATCCATCGCGATAAAGGGCGAGACGAAGAACCCCTTGTCGTGACCGTGGCGAACCGCACCGTCTGCATCGACGCTGGCGGGCAGAACATAGGCGTGCTGATCACCGAACGTGTTCTTTACCTGGTAGACGACACTGCTGATTCGCCCCTGCTCGTCTTCGCAGTAATAAATCGCGAGCGGGTTGAATGCGTATCCCAAAAGACGGGGAAAACTGAGCAACCAGATCCGGTTGGGTGCAGGCAGGCCTGCGCGCG
>JBHJIZ010000069.1:0-50610 GCA_050043005.1 Paracoccaceae bacterium | reverse complement strand
GTTTATTTACTAGTTTTGCTGCTTTAATCCTTCTCGGCCTCGTCTCATTTGTGTGGGGTGCTCGCCCGGTTGGGGGGTGTTGGGGCGGGGTGGGGGGGCCGCCCCGTCATACGGGGCGCGAGCAATTCCCTTCGAAAACCGGTTTCTCTTTCGCGACGAAGGCGCGGTAGGCGCGTTCGAAGTCGGCAGGCTGCATGCAGATTGCCTGGGCCTGGGCTTCGGCCGCGATCGCCTGTTCGAGCGACATCGACCATTCCTGATTGATCTGGGTCTTCGTGATGCCGTGGGCAAAAGTCGGTCCGGCGACCAGGCGTTGAGCGTACGCGATTGCCTCACCTTCCAACGCATCCGCGTCGACGAGCCGGTTGAACCAGCCCCAGCGTTCACCTTCCTCGGCATTGAAGGATCGCCCGGTATAGAGCAGGTCTACCGCGCGGCCCTGACCGATGATCCGGGGCAGCATCGCGCAGGCCCCCATATCGCAGCCCGCCAACCCGACACGGGTGAACAGAAAGGCCGTCTTGGCTTCGGTTGTTCCAAGCCGGATGTCCGAGGCCATGGCGATGATCGCCCCGGCACCCACGCAGATGCCGTCCACCGCCGCGATCACCGGGCGTGAGCACCCCAGCATCGCCTTGACCAGATCGCCGGTCATGCGTGTGAATGCGAGCAGGTCCTTCATGTCCATCGCGACCAGCGGACCGATGATTTCGTGCACATCACCGCCGGAGCAGAAGTTACCGCCGTTCGACGCGAACACGACCGCGTCCACATCCTCGGCATAAGGCAGTGCGCGAAACCAGTCCCGCAGTTCGGCATAGCTGTCGAATGTCAGCGGGTTCTTGCGGTCGGGACGGTCGAGCTGCAGCACGGCTACGCGCCCGTCGATGCGACAGCGGAAATGCTTTGGGATCATATCCGCCATGGCAGTCATTCGGATGTCCTTTCGTCCAGGCGTGTCGCGATACGGCGCAGAGCTTCAGCCATCTGGTTCGCCTCTGCTCCGGTCAGGCCGCCCAGCATCTCGTCGATCCAACCTTCGTGAATGTCGGCCATCTCCGAGAAGCTGGAACGACCGTCACTAGTCAGACGCACCTGCATGGCGCGGCGATCCCCGGGGACCGCAAGCCGCTCGACCAGACCGTCCTGGACCAGCCGGTCAACGATGCCCGTGACATTGCCGTTTGAAACACGGAGTTGGCCGGACAGCTCCGACATCTTTAGCCCCTCGGGCACGCGGTGTAAGGCCGCCATAACATCGAAGCGGGGCAGGGTGGTGTCATGCGCGCGGCGCAGCTTCTCGCGAACCTCGCCTTCGATCGTACGCGTCACCCGCAGCAACCGCAGCCAGAGCCGCAGGCGCGCCTTGGAAGCGGGATCGGGCGATGTGTCCTTCATCCGCTTGCCCTCACGACGCGAAGCCCCGACCGTTCGCACCGGGGCCGGGCGCTCCCGGGGCTTCGCCCGAGACAGCAATGGACAGGGCGGCTCACACCTGGCCCCCGTTGATCGGGATTGCCACGCCCGTGACAGCGCCCGAGCCGGGACCACACAGCCAGAGCGCTGCCGCCGCGACCTCGTCTACAGTGATCAGCCGACCAAACGGGTTCAACTTCGCCAGTTCCTGCCGTGCATCTTCATCGGACAGGCCGGTCTTCGAGGTGATGTTGGCCGCACCCCGGTCGACGCTCGGCGTCTCGACATAACCCGGGCAGATCGCATTGACGGTGACGCCCTTGGTCATGACCTCGTCCGAGACCGACTTGACCAGACCCAGCACCCCGTGCTTCGACGCCGCGTAGGCACCGCCATACTTGAACCCGTGAAGCCCTGCGACCGAGGAGACCGCGATCGCCCGGCCCCAGCCTCGCTCGGCCATCCCGGGCACCGTCTCACGCAGGCACAGCATCACACCGGTCAGGTTCGTCGCGAGCACATGGTTCCACCAGTCCAGCGTTGTCTTCTTCAGGGGCTGCGTCTCGGCGACACCGGCGTTGGCGATCATGATGTCGACTGGACCCGCGTCGGCGATGGCCTGAACGATGGAGTTTTCGTCCTTTTCATCCATCAGCGCGGATCTAATGCGGGGCGACTGCGCCTCGACGTTCTCCAGCGGGGCTTCGCGCCGCCCGGTGATCGTGACTTCCGCGCCCTGCTCGGCCAGGCCGAGCGCGATCGCGGCCCCGATGCCGGTTCCGCCGCCGGTCACAAAGGCTGTTTTCCCCACGAGAGTCATTGCAAACCTCCTGACAACCGTCGAGTGCTGTCCGTGCTGACGGATGGGCAACAGACACCTTGAAGATCGCGCTCCATCACACCCGCCCCACCTGTACCTCGCGGTCGGCCAGACGCCATGCCTGATCCCGGCCCGCTTCATAAGGTTTCGGCCAGTGCGCCTGCCGGTCACCGATCTGAGAACCCGCCCGAAGCGTCCAATACGGGTCGGCCAGATGCGGCCTCGCCAGACAGACCAGATCCGCGCGGCCCGCCATCAGGATCGAGTTCACGTGATCCGGCTCGTAGATATTGCCGACCGCCATGGTCGCGACGCCGCGTTCGTTGCGGATGCGGTCGCTGAACGGCGTCTGGAACATCCGGCCATAGACCGGCTTGGCCTGGGTCGAGGTTTGCCCGGCCGAGACATCGATAATGTCAGCCCCGGCTTCGGTGAAGGCCACCGCAATCAGCTCGGACTCCTCCGGCGTGACACCGTCATCGCCCGCCCAGTCGGATGCCGAGATCCGCACGGACATCGGCTTCGCCTCGGGCCAGACCGCGCGCATGGCCGCGAACACTTCCAGCGGATAGCGCAGCCGGTTCTGCAGCGAGCCGCCATAGTCATCATCACGCACATTCGACAGCGGCGAGATGAAAGACGAAATCAGGTACCCATGTGCGGCGTGCAACTCTGCCATATCGAACCCGGCCCGATCCGCCATCGCGGTCGCAGAAACAAACTGCTCGCGGACCAGATCCATGTCGGCTCGTTCCATCGCCTTGGGAACAGTATTGCGATCCGACCACGCGATGGCCGAGGCTGACAGCAACGGCCAGTTGCCATCGTTCAGCGGCGCGTCCATCTCTTCCCAGCCGACCTGGGTCGAACACTAGCGCCCGGCATGTCCGATCTGCGCACAAATCTTCGCACCTGTTTCTGCGTGGATGAAATCGGTAATGCGCGTCCAGGCGACCTCGTGCTCTGGCGCATATAATCCCGGACAGCCCGGCGTGATCCGCCCATCGGCCGAAACGCAGGTCATCTCGACATAGACCAGCCCCGCGCCGCCCTTGGCCCGCTCGCCATAATGCCCCAGGTGCCAGTCGGTCGGGCACCCGTCGATGGCCTTGTACTGCGCCATCGGGGAGACAACGATCCGGTTGTCCAACTCTAACCCTCGCAAGCGGTACGGCGCGAACATCGGTGCCCGCCCGGGCGCATTGTCGGAAACACCCGCCTGTTTCTGGAACCAGCCTTCAGCATCGCGCAGCCATTGCGCATCGCGCAGGCGCAGGTTCTCGTGGCTGATCCGTTGCGAGCGCGTAAGCAGCGAATAATTGAACTGCACAGGGTCCAGATCGAGATACCGCTCGACGTCCTCGAACCATTCCATACTGTTGCGCGCCGCCGATTGCAGGCGCAGGACCTCGAGGCGCCGCTCCTCCTGATAGCGCTCGAAGGCCTTGTCGCGGGGCAGGGTGGTTAGGTACTCGGCCAGCGCGATCGCAGACTCCAGGGCCAGCTTGGTGCCCGAGCCGATCGAGAAATGCGCGGTTGCAGCCGCATCCCCCATCAGCACGACGTTCTCGTGATACCAGCGCTGGCACAGCACGCGGGGGAAGTTCAACCAGGCCGAGCCGCGAATGTGGCTAGCGTTGGTCAGCAGTGCGTGGCCGCCCAGGTGAGCGGCAAAGATCTCTTCGCAGACGGCGATGCAGTCGGCCTGAGACATCTCGCCGAAGCCATATGCCGCGAACGTCGCCGGTGCGCACTCGACAATGAACGTCGCGGTGTCAGCATCGAACTGGTAGGCGTGCGCCCAGACCCAGCCCTTGGCCGTCTTCTCGAAGATGAAGGTGAACGCATCGTCGAACTTCTGGTGCGTGCCGAGCCATACAAAGTGCAACTTGCGGGTATCGATCTCGGGCTCGAACGTCTCGGCGAACTCCATTCGCGTTTTTGAATTCAGGCCATCGCAGGCAACGACTATGTCGAACGCGCTTGGCTAGGCCGAGGCTCTCTCGACCTCGGTGTCGAACCGCAACTCGACACCCAGCTCTCGCGCCCGGTCCTGCAGAAGCAGCAGCAGCGTTTTGCGCCCGATCCCGCAGAACCCGTGGCCCGAGGACTTCGTCGTCACCCCGGCGTGATGGACTGCGATGTCATCCCAGTAGGCGAAGTGTTCGCGGATCGCCGCGGCGGAGGGCCGGTCATTGACCGCGAGATTGTCGAGAGTTTCGTCCGACAGCACGACGCCCCAGCCGAACGTGTCGTCCGGGCGATTGCGCTCGATCACCGTGACCTCCGAGCCCGGGTCGCGCAATTTCATCGAGATGCCGAAGTATAGGCCCGCCGGGCCACCGCCGAGACACGCGATCTTCATCCAGGGTCCTCCTGTGATCCACGCTCGATCACGATAACCGGCAACTTCAATATTTCAAGCTTAAAGTTTCTGATCTGAGGTAACCTGTCGTCCACCGCGATGTTCAGAACACGTCAGAGCTCATGTCGGAAACCGTCGAGTCGGCAGCCAGTGCGTCGGTATCCTGCGCGGAAGACTGTTTCGGAGTGAAGTCCATGTCCGCGATTGCACGGCTGGGTCCGTTCGTTTCCAAAGGGTGCGCAACCGACGATGCGACCCTGCGCCAGCGTGTGGTCCACGCCTTCGTCGACACCATCGGATGCATGTCGGTGGGTGTCCGGGCCGAGACCGTGCAGGGTCTTTGCCGTGCGTTCGAGCCGATCGCGCCCGGCACGGCGCCAGTCTTTGGAACTCCCGTGAAGCTCAGCCCGGCGATGGCCGCATTGGTCAACGGCGCCTCGGCCCACGCCTGGGATCTCGACGATTGGGAGGATATGGGCAACACCCATCCCTCGGCGGCTCTGGTGCCTGCGATCCTGGCCGCGGCCAACCTGCGCCGGTGCAGCGGAGAGCGCGCGTTGTCTGCCTATGCGACGGGGTTCGAGGTGATCGCGCGGCTCGGCACCATGGCAACATCTGGACACTACCAAGCGGGCTTCCACGTAACCGGAACACTTGGCGCCCTCGGGGCCGCAGCGGCAGTTGCGCATCTGATGCGGCTGGATGCGGAGCAATCGGGCCATGCCGTGGCTCTGGCGGCATCGCAGGCCATGGGGTTGACCGCGCAATTCGGCTCGGATGCAAAAGCACTTCAGGCAGGGCTTGCAGCCAAGGCTGGACTGCTGTCGGCGCAGATGGCCGCGGCCGGCCTTCGCGGCAAGGAAACGGTGCTCGACGCACCGCGCGGGTTCTTCGCGGCCCTCTGTCCCGGATGGGAAAGTGATGCATCGCATCTCGACCGACTTGGCGACCCGCCCGCCCTGCTCGAAGGCGGCATCTACGTCAAGCGCCACCCGTCCTGTGCGTACACCCACCGGCTGATCTCGTGCGCCGAGACCATAGCCCGTACGCCGGAGTTCGCAGCGGAGGCCATCACCGAGGTGACCGCCATCCTGCCCGACTTCCACCATGCGATCCTGCCCTACGCGGAACCTCAGACCCGAACCGAGGCACTGTTCAGCCTGGAATTCTGCATCTCCCAGACTCTTCTGGGGCGGGGCGTCTCGCTCGGTGCGCTCGAACGGGCGGCGTGGCGGGATGCGGACGGGCGGGCGTTGCGCCAGCGGATGACGGTCCGGCCTGAACCGGCGCGCAATCCGCACATGCCGATCGATCCCGAGCAACCCGACAGGCTGTTGGTCACGTGCGGGGACGCTACGTTCGCAGCTGAATGCGCCTGGCCCGAGGGGGCTCCGGCAAGATCCCTCGGCGCAGACGGCATCGCGGCCAAGTTCCCCGATCTTCCAGTCGATGCGCTCAGCGGCTGGACCGACGCGGCGGACGTCGCGGAATACGTCGCAAGGGTGTGCTGATCGCGCCCGCTTTGGCCGCCCGTCGCATACATGATGGCTCCCGGCCTTCCAAGAATTGACCTCGACGCCTGCAGAAATGCCGCTAATCTCCCCCACGTTGAACGCGCCGTAACACAGCAGAACGATGCGCGGAATAATCAAGGGAGAAGATCTGATGAAGCAACTTCTGTCGTCCATTGCAGTGGGCGCATTGCTGACAGCGCCTGTATTTGCGGCCAGCAACATCGAAAAACTAGGCGCCTTCAAGACCACAGGCACCAGCGAGCATATCGTTATTGAACAGGACACGGCGGAGGCCGATGCAATCCGCGAGACGCTGAGCCGGATCAACCTGCCGGACGGCTTCAAGATCGACCTCTACGCGATCGTGCCTGATGCGCGTCACATGGCGATGGCGCCGCAGGGCACCGTGTTGTTCGTCGGCACCAAGAAGACCAAGGTTTGGGCCGTGATGGACCGCAACCGCGACCGCGTCGCCGACGAAGTCAAGGACTTCGCGCCCTCGATCGCGATGGATGTGCCGAACGGCGTTGCCTTCACCAAGGACGGCTTCCTCTACATCGCCGAGCGCAACCGCGTCGTGATGTACCCCGCTGCCGAATTCTTCCAGGAAAGCCCGGATGTCGTCGCGATCCCGGTCGTCGCACAAGGCGAACTGATCCCGGTCGAGGAAGAGAGCTACAACCACACCGCCCGCGTCATCAAGGTCGGCCCGGACGACAAGCTCTATGTCTCGCTCGGCCAGCCGTTCAACGTGGCGCCCGCCGAGAAGATGGATCTCTACAAGGAAACCGGGATCGGCGGCATTGTGCGGATGAACCGCGACGGCTCGGGCCGCGAGGTCTACACCTACGGTGTGCGCAACTCGGTCGGACATGACTTCCATCCAGAGACGGGCGAGCTCTGGTTCACCGACAATCAGGTCGACGGCATGGGCGATGATACCCCGCCGGGCGAGCTGAACCGGCAGACCGCAGCTGGCCAGCACTTCGGCCACCCATGGTATGGCGGCGGCACCGTGCGGACCAATGAGTACGCGGGCGAGGAAGCCCCCGCCGATATCGTCCATCCCGCTGTCGAAATGGACGCCCACGCCGCCGATCTGGGCATGAGCTTCTACACGGGCCGCATGTTCCCAGAGAAGTACAAGAATGCCATCTTCTCAGCCCAGCATGGTTCGTGGAACCGGACCGAACCTGTCGGTGCGCGCGTGATGGTCACCTTCGTCGATGACGAAGGCAATGCGACGACCGAGGTCTTCGCCGACGGCTGGCTGAACGAGTTCGGCGAGTATGACGGGCGCCCGGTCGATGTCATCCAGATGAAAGATGGCTCGCTGCTGGTTTCGGACGACTACGCCAACGCGATCTACCGGATCAGCTACGAAAACTGATCCCGACGACGATACCTGGCCTGGGCAGGCGACTGTCCGGGCTTTCTCTATATCGACGCGTTGTTTGAAAGGACCGTCATGCGCGCTGCCCTGATCTCCGGTCTTGCTCTGATGTTGGCCATGCCGGGTCCGACCTTCGCAAGTGATCTTGAAGACGGTCGCAAACTTGCCCGGAAATGCTCGGCCTGCCACGGCAAGAATGGCATGGCGCGCGATGCCGAGGCGCCGAACCTGGCGGGCCAGCAAGTGCTCTATCTCGAGAAGGCGATCAAGGACTTCCGCGATGGGCATCGCGAGGACCGCCGGATGACACTGGTCGTCAAGAACCTCAGCGACGACGACATCAAGGCGCTGGCGAAATGGTATTCCAGCTTCAAGGTGACGGTCGAACCGCCGGATTGAGTTCGCGAACGGATCGCCGTGACACATTGATGCAAACGTCATCTGCCATTCTTTCCAGCAGATTAAGCACCTCTACCCCGCCGCGACGGCAACCTCGATCAACGCAAGGCCCCTGTTGGCTTCGACATGCGCAAGCGCGTCCGCCAAGGCGGCCTCGAAAGCGTCCGCTGTCGCCACATGACGCGCCCACGCGCGGCTGGCTGCGGCCACCTGCGTGTAGTCCGGGCTCGGTGCCAGCGAGGTCAGCGGGATCGTGTTGGCCCTTGACGCGTACCCGTCCGGGTAGATGTCCAGCACGGACTTCCGCACCGCACCCCATTCGCGATTGTTCAAAACGATCACGCTCATCGATATCCCCCGCGCCTCGGCGATCTGGTGGCAAGCGACCGGGTTCGCGAAAATGTGCGAACCATCGCCGGTCGCCGCAATCACAGTCCTCTCGGGGCGTGCCATCTTGTAGCCCATCGCGGCCGGGAACCCCCAGCCGAGGCCACCGGATAACGGACCGTCGAACCAGCTTTCCGGTCCCTCCAACGCCATGAACGGCAACATGCAGCCAAGTTCGTTGAAGATCGCCGCATCGCGGTCCTTTACTGCTTGCGCCAGCGCATGACTGACCCACGCCTTTCCGAGCCGAGGTGCATCACGTCCGGCTTCTGCCCGGGCTCGGCGCCGTGACAGATCCTTTGCGTTGCGGTCGGCCGCAACCCGATGCCGTTCTACACAGGTTGCCGCGTGATCCGCGTGCCGCGGTGCCATTGCGTCGGTCAAGGCCAGCAGGGTTGGTCCGATCTCCCCCGGCAGGTTCAGGTCCGCACGGAAATTCCGAATGGGAAACCGCACTTGCAAGGGGTCCTCGCCCGTCTGGATCACGGTGCAATCAGGTTCAGGATTGGCGACATCCGGGCTCCACGGCGCCAGCGCTCCGATCACCAGAATTGCATCTGCTTCGGCCAACAATGGCACCGGATCAGCGTCTGCCGCCATCGGATGGGACGTCGACATGGCAAGCTGTGTGGCCCAATACTGACAGACCGGAATGCCCCACTTCTCCGCCAGATCGGACAAAGCAGCGTATCCTTCGGCACTGCCGGCACCGCGTTGCGCGAAGATCACAGGATGCTTGGCCTCGGCAAGGATCCTTGCGGCGCTAGCGATGTCGTCTGGGCGGGGTGAGGCAATCGACGGCTGCATCTGCGGGCGCCGATCCGTCAGATCATCGGGCACGGTCTCGCACAAAACCTCGCGCGGCAGGCTCAGATAGATCGGTCCACGCGGCGTCGAGTGCGCAATCCCATGGGCGCGGTCGAGCACGTCGCAGATCTGTTCGGGAAAGCGCAGTTCGTAATCCCACTTGCAGGGTTCGCGTATCATTGCGGCCTGATCATGCATTTCCTGGCCCCAGCCGATCGGTACGCTCCGGGCACCCAACCGTCCGCCCTCCAAGACCGGCGTGCGCCCTGACATCAGCAGAACCGGCACGTGCTCGGTCGCCGCGTTGATCGCACCCAATACACAATTCGCCAGACCGACATTGGTGTGCGCGATCACGGCCTGCGCATGCCCGGAACCCAGATAGTATCCGTGGGCCATCGCCATCGCCGCACCTTCATGTGGGATCACGATCGCCTCGGGCAGGTCAATCCCGCGCGCCTCTGCCTCGGCCAGGCCTTCGATGATCGGTGGGAAGTCGGTGCCGGAGTTGGCGAAGATGCAATCAACGCCCAACTGCTTCAGACGGGTCAGCAGTGCCGCCCCAGCCGTCATTGCCATGTCGTGATCTCCCTGGAGATACTCATTCAGCCTATCGGAGCCGGTGCGGGTGTCGTCAAGTGATGGATGTCGTTCTGGCTGCCACAATCGACGGGCGTTTGAACAGGAAAGCGCAGGAGATTCATCGAAAGCGCCGTTCGCCAACGGGTGAAAGAAGTCCTAGCCGTCGCGCGATATGTGCCCTGCACTGTCGAGTCTTTGGAGGTACCGTTGCGGTTCCGGTGTCCTGCGAAAAGAATACCTTTGCACTACGATTGCACTACCAATGCTTCCAGTGCCGGAAGTCAGCGTCTGGCAGCGTACGCTCCCGGTCTCAGCCGGGCACCTCGGTGATGTCCTCGCCGTCGACCCGGACGTAATCGTCTGCCGCCGCGATCTTACCGCCTGCGGCGAAGACGCCCTTGCCGGGGACGTGGTTGACCTCGAGCCGGATACCGTCCGGGTCCTCGAACAGCACATAGTAGTAGCCTGGCGCCCAGGCCCCGTCGCATGGTCCACGAACGATCGTGCCTCCGATCTCGGTCACCAGTTCCGCTGTCTTTTCAACGTCTTCACGATTTCGGGCGCGGAGGCAGAGATGGTGCAGACCGACCCGGTACTGCTCGAAAGTTGTATCCTTGAACTCGGGATCGCAGCGGCGCACGCCGATCGCGGTGCGTGCACCAACATGATAGAGCAGATCCGGACCGTCGTTCACGCACTGCATCCCGAACGCTGGCAGCAGCTTCGAATAGAACGCATGGGCCTTGTCGAACTGCGTCACCGTCAGCATCACATGAGCCATGCCGTTGATCTCAATCATCGCCGCGCGCCCTTGTTAGTCCTTTGATACTTCATCATTTTCGACGCCCCAGATGTCGGCTTTGGCGACCCATCCACGATAGCCGTCTTTCTCGAGTTCGCACCAGGCAGCTTCGCAGTTTCGCAAGCGGGCGACGACGCCGCGTTCAACCTCGGCCGTGGCGGTGGCTGTCACGTGCGGCTCGTCCCGCAGGAAAACCGTATCGCCGGTGATCAGGACGGTGCGCCGCCCCGTCAGCATAGCGTGGAAGACCCAGCCTCCTGCATCATCGACGTCCACGACACGCCGCCAATCGCCATATTCGTCTACCACACGGACCGGCCAGCCTGCCCGGCGGAAGACCCAATCCTTGCGGTAGTCCAGCCCAGGCCCGCGCCGCACATTGATCTTTGACGATCTCAACGACACGTAACGCGGGATCGGCAGGTTTGTTACCGCGCCAATTTCCTGAGCGATTGCAGGGGTTTGTGCCTGGGAAAATAGGAGCAGACCCATCAGGGCCACCCCGATCAGCCGGGTTAGAACCATCATTGCCTCACTGCTCGCACCGCTTTGCGCGGTCTTTTCATCGCCGGGGCCGAGACTTTTCCCTTCACCCTGGGCACGCCGGAAACTATCACGGCGGAAACAATACGGGAAGGAATTCGAGCATGAGCCGAGAGCGCCCCAAGGTCGTCGTCACGCGCCGCCTGCCCGAGCCGGTCGAGACGCGGATGCGCGAACTGTTCGATGTGACGCTGAACGACAGCGACACACCAATGGAAACGTCGGATCTGCGCGCGGCCCTGCAGACTGCCGATGTGCTGGTGCCGACGCTGAACGACCAGATCGACCAGAAGCTGCTCGCGGGTGCCGGACCCGGCCTGAAGCTGATCGCGAATTACGGTGCGGGGGTTGATCACATCGATGTCGAAACCGCCCGGTCGCGCGGCATTCTGGTGTCCAACACGCCCGGCGTGCTGACCGAGGATACCGCCGACATGACCATGGCGCTGATCCTGTCGGTGCCGCGCCGCCTGCGAGAAGGGATCGAACTGATGTCCTCGGGCGAATGGCATGGCTGGTCGCCGATGGCGATCCAGGGCCACCGCATCTGGGGCAAGCGCCTGGGCATTCTGGGCATGGGCCGGATCGGTCAGGCGGTCGCGCGGCGGGCGAAGGCGTTCGGCCTGCAGATCCACTATCACAATCGGCGCCGCCTGCATCCGGACATCGAGGACGAGTTCGAGGCAACTTATTGGGAAAGCCTCGACCAGATGTTGGCCCGGGTCGACATCGTCAGCGTGAATTGCCCGCATACACCCGCAACTTTTCACCTGCTGTCGGCGCGCAGATTGAAGCTGTTGAAGCCGACTTCCTATATCGTGAACACGGCGCGCGGAGAGGTCATCGACGAGAACGCGCTGATCCGGATGCTCGAAGCAGGCGATATCGCGGGTGCCGGGCTGGATGTCTTCGAGCACGAGCCGGGCGTGAATCCGCGCCTCAAGAAGCTCTCGAACGTCGTGCTGCTGCCGCACATGGCCTCGGCCACTGAAGAAGGCCGGCGCGAATTGGGCGAGAAGGGCATCATCAACATCAAGACCTTTGCCGATGGGCACCGCCCGCCAGATCAAGTCGTCCCATCGATGCTCTGATGCAGATCCGCGAGGGCACGTCCGTCGATCTCGAGGCTATAGCCCGCATCCACGCGGACAGTTGGCGGGACAGCTATCGCGGGATCATGGAGGATGCTTTTCTGGATGGTCCCGTCCTCGAGGATCGTATGGACGCCTGGGCTGGCCGGTTTCGCGCTCCGCCGCCTGATTTCCAGGTTCTGGTCGCCGAAAGCGACGCAACGGTGACCGGTTTCATCTGCGTCTTCGCTGATGAAAAGCCGGGATGGCTGCTGCTTGACAACCTGCATGTCAGCGAAGCCGCGCGGCGGCGTGGGGCTGGGCAGAAGCTGATGCGAGCAATGTCGCAACGCCTCGCTGATAAAGGCCGTCAAAAGGTCCGGTTGCTGGTGCTCGACGGTAATCAAGGCGCATGCCGCTTCTACGAACGACTCGGCGGCAAAAAGCGCCCGATCGAGCATAAGGGCTTTCGGGGCCTCGGGCCGTTCGCATCCATCCCTTATGAATGGGAGGCGTTCGGCGAGCTGGGCCAAGCCACGTCCGCTGCATGACCGCGTTCGACCCGACACTCGAGGCTATCGCGCGGTGGCAGCAGGCGCAGGAGGCCTTTTGGAACGCAGCCGCGACATCGGAAGCGTTCAGCGATCCGTCGGCTTTCTTGCCGCCCGAGTGGCCGACCGCAGACGATCTGATTGAACGGTTTCTTGCCGGGTTTCTGCCAACAGACGGCTCGGCAGGGCAGGACTGGCAGCGCCTGCTGTCGGCCGGCACTTCGTATCAGAAAACCGTCGCTGCCACCTGGGCCGAAATACGCTTGGAGTTCGAGGCCGCACGGATCGCACTGCAGGGCGCGCCCGGAGCTCACTCGGACTGGCGTCTCTTCCGAGACCGCTGGTTTGCAATCGCCGAAGCGGCTTTCATTCGGTTGCAACGCAAGCCCGAGTTTCTTTCGGCTCAGCGTGACGTCCTGTCCGCGCTGGCGACCTGGCTTCGCGGTCAACCTGAGCAGGTTCGGACGACAATCCGCACCGCACGTTTGACGCAAAGGACCGGGCAGAACGCTTTGCTGGGCGTGACCACGGTCGGGGTTGCCGAAACCCCGCGCGAGATCGTCTGGAGCAAAGGCAAGACCAAACTGTCGCGCTATCGGCCCCTGCGTCAGATGGCGAAACCTGTCGGGACGGTTGTGATCTGCTATGGTTTGATCGGACGGCAGACGATGACCGATCTGGTGCCAGAGCGGTCGCTTGTCCGCAATCTGCTGGCGCACGGAGTTGATGTTTTCGTGATCGACTGGGGCTTCGCGGGGCCGGAAGATCGGGACAATGACCTTGATCACTATGTCACGGATCATCTTTCGGGATGTATCGATGCGGCGCGCGCCACGGCGTGCGTCGATGATCTGACCCTGTTCGGAATTTGTCAGGGCGGCACGTTCGCGGCCTGCCATGCAGCCCGAAACCTGCGCGATCTGAACGGTCTGATTTGCGCCGGAACGCCCATCGACATGCATGCGGATGCTCAGGACGGCGATCCAGCGCACGGGCTTTTGAACCTCTGGGTCAGATCGTTGTCCGACGACGACATAGAGGCTTTGATCGCGATGGAGAACGGGCTGTCGGGCGATTTCTTGGGCACGGTCTTCAATCAGCTCAACCCGATCCGCACCCTGTCACGCTACATCATCGATATGCCTGACAGGGCCACAGACCTGACGGATCTGCGGCTTTTCATGGCGATGGAGACCTGGCTTGCGGATCGGCCTGACCTTCCCGAGGCCCTGGCCCGCACATGGCTTCTGGATGTGTACAAGGGCAATGCGCTTGTTGAAGGCCGGTTGTCCCTGAATGGCCAGCCCGTCGACCTGTCGAACATCGACGTACCGGTGCTCAACATCACGGCAAGCGGTGATCACATCATTCCGCCGCCGTGCAGCAGGGCCTTCGGACGTTTTCTTCGGGCGGATCGGTATCGCGAGCTTTCTGTTCCGGCGGGGCATATCGGGATGTTCGTTGGACGTAAATCGCAGACGCTGTTGGCGCCCGAGATCGTGCGTTGGCTGCACACGATCGGTTGAGGACCGAATTCTCCGCATTGTGCACGCTTCCAACGCGTGGGAGAATCGCGGCCTATCCGATTGCATTGGTGGGCTGACCGTCTATCTTGGTCGGAGGTCCGAGTGCTCGGGCATGTTGATGATCGCAGGACGATTGGAATTGCGGATGGCTTTTCGGACAGTCTCGTTGGCATCTGGCGCGGTGTTTGCGCTGATCTCGGCTTTCGCGCCGGTATCGGCGTCCGCGCAGGGGATCGCAGGGTCGTACCTGTCGGCCCGCCAGGCCGAAGCGCGTGGAGACATTGCTGAGGCCGCACGGCTTTACTCAGAGACGCTGGCGCGGGACTCGCAGAACGACGTGATCATGGAGCGGACCATGATCCACCAGATTGCGGCGGGCCTGGTGCCTGACGGGATCGCGCTTGCGCGCCGGTACGAAACCATCAAGCCCGGCCACCATCTTGGCGTGCTGGCGCTGGCGGCGGATGCCTTCCGCAAGAAGGACCCGGATGCTGCGATCGAAACGCTCGAGTCCGGCAGCACCTTTGTTGGCCAGGTCATGGCAGCATGGGCGGATTACGGTCTTGGAGAGCTTGATGCGGCGCGCGCAAGGCTGCTCGAACTCGAAACCACAGAGGACAATGGCCGTCCGGGGCAGATCGTAGCCGCGTATCACCTTGGCTTGCTCGAAGCGGCTGCGGGTGACGACAGTGCGGCGGTGCTGGCCTACGAACGCACGATGGATCTCGCGAATGGTGGAACGTTACGTCTTGCCGAGTTGAGAGCGCGGGCGCTTACGCGGCTTGGTCGCCGCGACGAAGCGCTGGCTGTGATCAATGAAAGACTGGCGTCGACTTACGGCAACATTGGCCTTTCGCTTGTCGCCGAGCGGATCGAAGCGGGCGAGACGCTTCCCGTACTCGTGGACACCGCGGAGAAGGGCGCTGCCGAGGTGCTGTTTGGCGTGTCGGGTCTTCTGGCACGCGGGCGGAACCGATTGATCGCCTTGGCGTATTCGCGTCTCGCTGTGCACCTGCATGGTGATCTGACCGAAGCGAAACTGCTGATCGCGCAGATCCTGGATCAGGATGAGCAGTACGATCTTGCGGTGGCAGCCTACGCCGCGATACCGGATACCTCGCCCGAGGCCCTGAATGCCCGGATAGGCAAGGCTGAGGCGATGCAGGCCGCCGGTCGCGTGGATGAAGCTGTCGATGCTATGCGCGCGACGATCACCTCTTACCCCGATGCGATCGAAGCGCATACAGCCCTGGGCGACATGCTCCGGCGGGAAAGTCGCTTCGATGAAGCCAGCACGGCCTATGACGGGGCAGTGAAACTTCTTCCAAGCATCGAAGCGCACCATTGGGCGTTGTTCTATCAGCGCGGCATCACGTTCGAACGCGCAAAGGAATGGGACAAGGCCGAGGCCGACTTCCGCAAGGCGCTGGAGCTTCGGCCCGAACAGCCGGACGTTCTGAACTATCTTGGCTACTCGCTCGTTGAATTCGGATTGAAGCTGGATGAGGCCGAGGAGATGATCGAGAAGGCTGTCGAGCAACGGCCCGATGATGGTTACATCGTCGACTCCCTCGGATGGGTGCTCTACCGGTTCGGCGAGTTCGAACGCGCCGTCGAACATCTGGAACGCGCCGTCGAGTTGCGCCCTGTTGACCCTGTGATCAACGATCACTTCGGCGATGCGCTCTGGATGGTTGGCCGCAAGATCGAGGCCGAGTTCCAATGGAAGCGAGCTTTGTCGTTCGAACCTGAAGACAAGGATGCCGAGCGGATTCGCCGGAAACTCGATGTCGGGCTCAACGTCGTATTGGACGAAGAGAAGGAACTCGGCCTGCCGGGGATCATCGGCCGCAATGGCACGGACAACGCCGGAGACGCGAAGAAGGATGGTGGCTAAGCCGGGCACTGTCCGGGAACGCGCTCCAGCCAAGGTCAATCTCTACTTGCACCTCTGCGGACGCCGCGCGGACGGATATCATCTTCTCGAGTCTTTGGCCGTCTTTCCGAATGTCGGCGACGTTCTGCATGCAGCACACGCCGATACGCTCAGCCTGACGATTTGCGGACCTTGTGCCGAGGGGTTGAGCGCAGGAGAAGACAATCTGGTCTTGCAGGCCGCCCGCAGTCTTGCCCGCGTCCGTGGCAACAACACAGGAGCGGCACTTCATCTGGACAAGCACCTGCCGGTGGCGTCAGGCATTGGTGGCGGGTCCAGCGATGCCGCCGCGGCTTTGCGAGCACTCTGCCGTCTGTGGGACTGCACTGCGCCCGAGGATCTTGCATTATCGCTGGGCGCGGACGTTCCCGTCTGCCTTGAGGCGTCGAGGCCAACATTGATGCAGGGGATTGGAGATCGTCTTTCGCCTGTCCCGGTCCTGCCGGCCATGGCCATCGTGCTCGTCAATCCACGCGAGGAAGTGCCAACCGGTGCCGTTTTCGCGGGCGTCGAGGATCGCAACCCACCGCCTGGCCTAGGGATTCCAGTGTCAGGATTCGCCTCGTTCGGGGGCTTTGCAGACTGGCTCCGGCAGCAACGCAATGATCTGCAAACGTCGGCCGAGCGCATCTGTCCTACGATCTCTCGCGTTCTTTCTGGGCTGAGCGAGGCGCCCGTTGCCCGAATGTCTGGGTCCGGCGCCACCTGCTTTGGTCTGTTCCCGGACCTCGATCAGGCCGAGCATGCAGCCAAGAGCATCCAACACGCGTACCCGAACTGGTGGGTCGTGGCGGCAGACGTTCCGGGACACTGAACCTCTGCCGCGTTTTCATGCGCATGCGTCACACTGCGTTCGCACCAAACCCCTGCACACGCGCGATCCACTGATCGATCAGACCGGGCTTCGGCTGGCTTGCTCCCGAGAAGTGGGTGATCCGTGCTGGCTTTATGCCGACGAATCCCAGGATCTGGTCGCGAAGCTGCCGCAGCATGGCATTGTGATAGATCCAGCGCATGAACCATCCCGGCGTGTCCGAGGTCATGATCACGCGCCCTGTCCGGCCCGATAGCATCGGTGTCGGCATCCCCATCCAGTCCAACTCGCGGGTCGAGAATGCACGGCCGGGTAACAGGACGCGATCGAACAACCCTTTCAGCTTGGCGGGCAATCCACCCCACCACATCGGTGTGGTCAAAACCATGTGTTCACTCCAGGTGATGTCGTCGATCACCTGCTCTAGCCCTGGCTCCAGCGGCTTTATCGTCCGATAGCCGCCAAACTCGAAGTCCGGATCAAAGCTCAGATCATGCAGGTGCGTCAGTCGTACCTCGTGCCCGGCGGCACGGGCTGCATTGGCATAGTTTTCAGCCAGCGTGCGATTCAGCGATGTCTCGCCTGGGTGGCCGTTCAGGATAAAGATGCGTTTCGATGTCATCGGTGCCTCCATTAATTTGACCGTGGTCAATTTAATACCGATGATTCTGACCATGGTCAATATAAAAATTGACTGCGGTCAAAAATTTTGTAACAACACCATATGGCCAGAGCTGTTCAAAAACGCACGTTGGAGACCCGCGCACGGTTGATTGCCGCGGCCGAGGAGATCATTGCTGAATGCGGATACGAGGCGCTGCGCGTCGAAGAAGTCGTCCTGCGTGCGGGCACGGCCAAGGGGACATTCTTCGCCCATTTCCGGGACAAGGATGTTTTGATGGACCGGATCATCGGTGCACGAATAGATCAGTACCTCGATGCGCTCGAGGAGATACCGGTCCCGCAAACACCCCAGGACATGGCAGAAGCCTTGATGCCGTTGTGCGCGTTCATGACCTGCGAGCGCTACGTGTTCGATCTGATCTTGCGGTACTCGGGTGCGGCTTCGGTCGAAGAAATCGGGCCAATTGCCACGACGTTCGGCCGGACGGTCGAGATCCTCGAGCGCTGGTTGTCGGTCGACCCGCCCCGACAGGACATCCCGCCGGACTTGCAGGCCGAGGGCGTCCACGCCTTCATGCTTCAAGCAATGTCGGTGAACTTCTGTGCGTTGCACAACTCAACCTCTGTGCGAGATCGACTTGTGCCGTATCTGCGCGCGTGGTTGTGTCCTCGTACAGCCTGAGGCCTGCGGAGAATCGGGGATTTAGCTGTCCCGATCGACGACGAACTGCGCGACGTCGCGTAAGGCCGACAGCAGGGGCGAGTCGTCGAACACTTCCATCGCCGCATTCGCCATCGCAATTTCAGTACGCGCCTGCTCCAGGGTCTCTGCAAGCGCGCCGGTTTCGCGCACCAATGACAACGCGCGTGGAAGATCTTCATCCTGCCAGTTGCCCTTGCCGACGGCACGCTCCCAGAAGGTTCTGTCATCAGCGGAACCGCGTGAGTAGGCCAGGATAACCGGCATCGTGACCTTGCCTTCGCGAAAATCGTCGCCGGTGTTCTTGCCCAGTGCCTCGGCCGATCCGCCATAATCGAGGTAATCATCCGACAACTGGAACGCCGTGCCGAGTGCGTTGCCATAGGTCGCCAAGGCGGCAATCTTGTCTTCTGAGGCACCCGCGATCACGCCGCCCACTTCCGCTGCCGCGCGGAACAAGGCCGCAGTCTTGCCATTGATGACCTGGCGATAGCGCGTCTCGTCCGTTGTCAGATCATGCGCGGTGGTCAGTTGCAGAACCTCGCCTTCGGCGATGATCGCCGATGCGGTGGACAGAATGTCCAGCACCCTGAGAGAGCCTGTCTCGACCATCAACTGGAACGCGCGGCTGAAAAGGTAGTCGCCAACCAGAACGCTGGATTTATTGTCCCACAGGATGTTGGCGGTCGTTCGTCCGCGCCGTTGAGCGCTCTCGTCCACGACATCATCGTGCAGCAGCGTCGCCGTGTGAATGAATTCGACCGTTGCGGCCAGCTTGACATGATCGGTGCCCGTGCAGCCGCACAGTTGGCTGGCTGCCAGGGTCAGAATCGGACGCAACCGCTTGCCGCCCGCCTCGATCAGATGTGCTGAGATCGCTGGAATCCGTGGTGCATGCTCGGACGACATCCGCTCGCGGATCAGGTCGTTCACGTCATTCAGATCCGCGCCGACCAGATCCACCAACCGAACGAACGGTTCCGTCACATCTGCCTTGCGGGCGGGGTCCGCCATCACGTTCTCCTATCGACGGCGGTTGGGCGATCGCCTATGTGTCGGCCCATGGAAGAACTTCTGCGCACGAATGATCCGACTCTCATTCCTTACGCTACGGCTTTGCTCAAGGCCGAGGATATAGAGTGCTTTCCTCTCGACATAAATATGTCGGTGCTCGAAGGGTCGATTGGCGTATTGCCGCGCCGACTGATGGTGCATGCCGACGACCTGGCCCGGGCGCGGATGATCCTGCGTGCGAATGGAGTCGAATATTACGAGCGCGAGGGTTGGATTTGATCGCCGAGATCGAGACGGTTGATCATGGATTTCTCGACGGACGTCTCCGAATTCTGCAACCACGAGACGGATACCGCGCGGCGACCGATCCGGTGATGATGGCGGCGGCGATGCCAGTGAAAGCCGGTGCGCATGTGCTTGATGTCGGATGCGGTGTCGGAACGGCAGCGCTTTGCCTTGGATACCGGGTGACGGAACTCGACCTTCATGGGATCGAGATTCAACCGGACTATGCGGCACTCGCGCGTGAGAACGCCCACCGGTGCGGCCAGAAAATCGAAGTACATCAGGGCGCTGTGACCGACATGCCCGCCAGCGTTCGCCACGCAAGCTTCGATGCCGTGATGACAAACCCACCCTGGCACGAGGCGCTGTCCGTTGCGTCGCCCAACCAGGGACGCGACACGGCGAACCGCCTGGCGAAGATATCGCTGACCGATTGGGTCACCGCGGCATCGTCCCGCGTGAAGTCCGGTGGGTGGTTCGTGATCATCCAACGCGTCACGGCGTTGCCTGAAATCCTCGCAGCCCTGCGCCCGAAGATGGGCGACATCGCTGTTCTGCCGTTGCAATCGCGAACGGACCGCGATGCTGGGCGTGTTATCGTCAAGGCGCGGAAGTCGGCGCGTGGACCGTTCCGGCTCGCCCCGCCCCTTGTCCTGCACAGCGGTCCGTCGCATGTTCAGGACAGAGACGACTTTTCCCCGGCCGCCCGCGCAATTCTGCGTGACGGCGCTGCCTTGGACTTCTGACAGGAGCTTGAATGCAACCGATCCCCAACTCCATCGCGGCTATGCAGCCGGAACTTACCGAATGGCGCCGCGATTTTCACAAGCATCCCGAGCTTGGCTACGAGGAGACCCGAACCTCGGGGATCATCGCAGAGAAACTGCAAAGTTGGGGCCTGGACGCGGTCGAGACTGGCATCGGCAAGACGGGTGTCGTCGGCGTGCTGCACGGTAAGAACGGCCCGGGCCGGGCGATCCTGCTGCGCACCGACATCGATGCGTTGCCGATGCCGGAAGAAAACGAAACCGATCACGCCTCGGTCTACGATGGCAAGATGCACGCCTGCGGTCACGACGGTCATCTGCCCATGCTGCTGGGTGCCGCCAAGCACATGGCCGAGACGCGGAACTTCGACGGCACGGTCTACTTCTGTTTCCAGCCCGCCGAGGAAGGCGGCGCCGGTGCCCAGGCGATGATTGAGGACGGGTTGTTCGAGAGGTTCCCGGCCGAGGAAGTCTATGGAATGCACAACTGGCCCGGAACGAAAGCCGGCACGTTCGCCGTGCGCCCCGGGCCTGTCATGGCCTCGGCAGACGAATTCAACATCGTGGTACGCGGTCAGGGCGGACATGCAGCTCAGCCCCACACGACCCGAGATCCGATCGTGGCTGGTGCGCAGATCGTCAATGCCCTGCAAACCATCGTCTCGCGCAAGGTCGATCCGCTGAAACCCGCCGTTCTTTCTGTGACCAAATTCCAGGCGGGTACGGCGCACAACATCATCCCTGATGAGGCTCTGATCGCAGGCACCATGCGCAGCTTTCACGAGGAGGTTGCCGATCAGATCATCGAGGAGATGAAACAGATCTGTCAGCAGGTCTCGACTGCGATGGGTGTGACCGCAACCCTCGAGACATCTGAAATCGCTTATCCCGCAACGGTGAACGACGAGGCTCTGTCCGAGTTTTCGAAGAACGTGCTGATCGATCTGGTCGGTGAAGATAATGTCGAACTCGATCGTCCGCCGACGATGGGCGGTGAAGACTTTGCCTTCATGGCGCGCGCCAAACCCGGCAGCTTTGTGTTCATCGGCACGGGCGAAGACGTCGCCCCGCTGCATACCACGAAATACGACTTCAACGATGAAATCTCACCACTGGGCGTAGCCTATTGGACAAAACTCGTCGAAACAGCATTGCCAGCGGCCTGATTGCTGGTAACCTTCCGTTAACAACTGTCGTGGCCAAATGACGGTCGAGTGTCAGAGGAACCAGATACCGAGAGATCCAAAGCTGAAACCAAAGGAGGATATCCATGAACGTTTCACCGCATCTTGAAACCCTGCGCACAAGGCATGCCGCGCTGGAAACCGAGATCCGAAACGAAGAGCGCCGACCAAGCGCGGATAGCCTGGAATTAGCCTCTCTGAAACGCCGTAAACTTCAGCTCAAGGAAGAGATCGAACGGCTATCAGCCCAACACTGATCGGCCCCAGACCAACTTCTCACGTGCGCCGGGGCTCTTTGAGTGCCGGCGTTCTTTTCAGTACCTTTGGTGCGCTATCCGCCTTTCACGCCCGGGATATTGACGTAGAGCGCATAGACCGATTGGCTTGCCGCCATGAACAATCGGCTGTTCGCGCGGCCACCGAAGCACAGGTTGGCGCAACGTTCCGGCAGGACGATTCGACCGATCGGCGTCCCGTCCGGTGCGAAAATCATCACGCCGTCCAGGTCGGGATCGCCCATCCCCCAGCCGCACCAAAGGTTGCCGTCAACATCGCAGCGCATACCATCCGGTGTTCCGGGTCCGGCATCAATCAGGATGCGCTTATTGGCGATGCTCCGCCCGTTCTCGGTCACGTCATAGGCCAGGATCTTGCGGTTCGGGACGCCACGCGATTCGACGACGTAAAGGATCTGCTCGTCGGGCGAAAAGCACAGCCCGTTCGGTCCGAGTACGTCGTCTGCCAGCATGGTCAACTCGTCGGTTTCCGGATCCAGACGGTAGACGTTTGCGCTGACTTGAGGTTCGGACCTGTGACCCTCGTAATTGCCGAGGATGCCGAAGACCGGATCGGTGAACCAGATCGTACCATCCGATTTCACGATGATATCGTTGGGAGAGTTCAGCTGTTTGCCGTCGAAACTGTCGGCCAGAACCGTAACTGTACCGTCGTATTCCGTGCGGGTGATCCGTCGCCCGCCATGCTCACAACTGACGAGCCGTCCCTGCCGGTCGCGGGTGTGCCCGTTCGCGAAGTTCGATGGCTTTCGGAACTCGCCAACAGCCCCGGTGGCCTCGTCCCAGCGCATGATGCGATTGTTCGGGATGTCGCTCCACAGCAGATAGCGCCCATCGCCGAACCAGACTGGTCCCTCGGCCCAACGGAAACCAGTCGCCAGTCTCTCCACGCCCGCCAGTGGCAAGCGGCAAGCATCGAAACGCGGATCGAGCGATTGCACGGCGGGGTCGGGATAGCGCGTCGTTTGGCGCCAGCCGTCGGGGAAGAGGTCTTTCGACGACATGTCGAACTCCTTTCAAAATGATAGTGCGGCGTGCAGCAGATGCCGGGCTTCCGGAACACCGCGAGCAGAATAACCGTATCCGCATGATCGTGGTTGGCATCTTCGAAACAGTCGATCTTACGGAACCGGACCGGCTCGATCACGCCATCGGCAACCAAACCGGCAAAGGCTGATCCGAACGCCGCCGAGTCGAACACCTGCGCATTGATGCCCAGGACAAACAACGCCCCAGGTGAAGCGATGCGCATCAATTCGGGCAGACACACTGGACCGACATGGCCATGGGTAAAGACACCGGCAGAGACCATGGCACCGTAGCGCGCATCGGGAATGCCCAGCTGCTGCGTGAGGTCTGCCTGAATACGACTGCGATAAAGGCCTTTGCCGCCCGCCACGTCCAGCATCTCCTGGCTGATATCGATCGCGTCGACGGTCAATCCTGGCAGGTGACCCGCAACCAAGCCCGTGCCTGCCCCGACAGCCACGATCTCAGGCGTGGCGCCGCCCAGTTCCTCAAGCAGAACCGCCGCGATGTTGCGTGGATAGGCATAGCCCATCGTCTCGGCATATCCGCTGTCATAGCTGTCGGCCCAATCCCGGTAGAGCGCCACCGAGTCCTCGGGCGTCTTCAGCGCATAGGCACGTTCGATCGAGGTTTCCTCGGGCACCGGATCAACCCTCGTATCCATCCATCAGTGTCATGACACCGTGCGAGTTGGCCAGCCGGATCTTCAGGATCTCCTGGTATTCGGGCGAGTTGTACCAGCCCTCGGCGGTCGCCCGGTCCGGCCACTCGACGACGACGTGGCGGTCATGGGCGATCTCGCCCTCGATCACGGTCGTGTGGCCGCCGCGCACGAGATAGCGTCCGCCATGCTTGGCAATCGTCGCGGGCACTTGTGCGGCATACTGCTTGTATCCATCCATGTTGGTCACGGTGATATGTCCAACCGCATAGCAAGGCATCTGTCGTTCCTCCCATTGAGTTTCCGAGATCATTGGCCACAATTGAACGGGAAGCAATCGGAGAGGCTGAATGCGGGTTCTCGAGACGGCAATCTACGCAACGGACCTGGCTGAGACGGCCGCCTTCTACGATACCGTGATAGCGTTGGAGCGGATCGTAACGGTGCCCGACCGCCACGTGTTCTTCCGTTTGGACGACGGCGTCCTCTTGATTTTCAACCCGCTGAACACCGCGTCGCCGCCGCGAGACTCGAAGATGCCGGTCCCACCCCATGGCGCGGTCGGTCCCGGCCACGTGTGTTTCGCCGCGACATCTGAAGAGATCGAGTATTGGCTACACCGACTCGTACAGGCGAACGTCGATATCGAAGCAGACTTCCTGTGGCCCAGCGGCGGACGCTCGATCTATTTCCGCGACCCGGCCGGAAACTCGATCGAATTCGCCGAGCCGCGGATCTGGGGTTTGTAGCGGGTCATATCGCCGTGAAGTCGCCGTGCCTGCCAACGCCGTCGCGGAAACGGGCGTCACCCCGCGTGCCTTCGTTGCGGATTGCGTCCTTGCCGTTCGTCCATTCGTGCTTCAGCGCATCGTGGACCTGCATCCCACGCGTTTCGATGATCGAACGGCGATCGGCCAGCACGGCCTCCTGTGGAAACCGGGCGATCTCGCGCGCCATCGTTTCTGCGGCTGTCCGCGCCTCGCCATGGCCTACGACCTTCTCGCAAAGCCCGATGCGATAACACTCTTCGGCTGTCACCTTTCGCCCTGTCATAGTGATCTCGAGTGCCTTGCCCTGACCAACCAGCCGAGGCAACCTAACCGTGCCCCCGTCCATCAACGTGATACCCCAGCGGCGGCAGTAGACGCCCATGAACGCCGTCTCGGCCATGACCCGTACGTCGCACCACAGCGCCAGTTCCATACCACCCGCCACTGCTGGGCCTTCGATTGCCCCGATGACCGGCTTTGAAAGCTCCATGCGGGATGGTCCCATAGGACCGCGCGGAACGGGAGCGGAGCCGAGCGGGAAGTCGAGCGCGCCGATCTCGTCGTGGAACGCGTCGTCGTCCATCAGGGTCGAGGCGTACTTCAGATCCCAACCGCCACAGAACGCGCCTCCTGCGCCCCAGAACACGCCGACTTTAGCGTCACTTGCGTCGAATTCCTGGAACGCGGCGAACAGCGCATCCGCCGAGTCCGGATCGACGGCGTTGCGCGCCTCGGGTCGCTTGTGGATGATCGTCCAGACATCTCCGTCCTTGTCGATTTCAACTGTCATTCTTGCCTCCCGTTGCAATGCCTCTGCAGGCGCACCTGAACGCCATGCTGCATGATTGAGCACAAGAGTCGATCTGGCTGCGTGCTGTCGGACAGTCCAGCCGTCCTCGCTGTTTCCACTGCTCGGAATTATGTTCCGCACGATTATTTCGCTCTTTTCTCGTCAGCATTTCAGCTTAAGACGGCGGCGAAAGAGAAACGCAGAGGAGACGTCATGGCCCGTGTGGATCGCAGCGGACTTCAGGTTGATGAGGCTCTCGCGAGCTTTCTCGAGGACAGGGCACTTCCAGACTCCGGCATCAGCACAGATGCGTTCTGGCAGGGGCTGAGCACCCTGATCCACGATTTCGCGCCCAAGAACACTGCCTTGCTCAAGAAGCGCGATGACATCCAAAGCCGCATTGACGCCTGGCACCGCGCCAATCCGGGCCGGCCGGACATGGCGGCTTATAAGTCGTTCCTCGAAGAGATCGGCTACCTAGTACCCGAGGGCCCAGCCTTCGAAGCCGAGAGCGAGACCGTCGCTCCCGAACTTGCCACCATCGCCGGACCGCAATTGGTCGTGCCGATCTCCAATGCCCGCTACGCATTGAACGCGGCCAATGCCCGCTGGGGCTCGCTCTACGATGCGCTATACGGCACAGATGCTCTTGGCTCTCTACCGCAACCGGGCGGCTACGATCGCAAGCGTGGTGGTCGCGTCGTGACTTGGGCCAAGACGCACCTGCGCGGGATCTTCCCGCTGGCCGAGCCCGATACCTCTTGGGCGCACGTCGAAGCCGTGCGTGTGGTGAACGGTCAGTTGCAGGTTGATCTGCTGCCGGGGCTGACCGCGCGTAACGGGTCGGGTGTGCGTGGCAACACATCCGGGCTCAAGGATCCGAAGCAGTTTGCAGGCTATCGCGGGAACCCGAACGATCCTTCGGCGATTCTGCTCAAGCGCAACAATTTGCACATCGAACTGGTCATCGACCGAGACAGCCCCGTGGGCAAGTTCGACACACTCGGTCTGGCGGATGTGGTGGTCGAGGCCGCCGTGACGACCATCATGGATCTCGAGGACTCCATCGCGGCCGTTGATGCCGAGGATAAGGTCCATGCCTACGGGAACTGGCTTGGCCTGATGAAGGGCGACCTGACCGAGGAGGTCAGCAAGGACGGCACCACTTTCACGCGCAAGCTGAACGACGATCGGTCTTTCATATCGCCAGATGGCACGCCGTTCTTCCTAAAGGGCCGTTCGATGATGCTGTTGCGCAATGTCGGGCACCTGATGACCAATCCCGCCATTCTAGACCGCAATGGCAACGAGGCCTACGAGGGTCTGATGGACGCGATGATCGGCACGATGATCGCGCTGCACGACTTGAAGAAGCCGTCGGGGAATTCAGTCACCGGCTCGGTCTATGTCGTCAAGCCGAAGATGCACGGTCCCGAAGAGGTCGCCTTCACCGACGAAATCTTCTCGCATGTTGAGCAAGTGCTGGGTCTTGCGAAGAACACTGTGAAGATCGGCATCATGGATGAAGAGCGCCGAACAACGGTGAACCTCAAGGAGTGCATCCGGGCCGCGAAGGCTCGCGTGTGCTTCATCAACACGGGCTTCCTGGATCGTACCGGCGACGAGATGCACACCGCCATGGAAGCGGGCGCGATGATCCGCAAGGCGGACATGAAGGGTGCCGCCTGGATCCAGGCCTACGAGGACTGGAATGTCGATGTCGGTCTCTCTTGCGGGCTCATGGGCCGCGCACAGATCGGAAAGGGCATGTGGGCGATGCCAGACCTGATGGGCGCGATGCTTGATCAGAAGATTGGCCATGTTCAGGCCGGTGCGAATTGCGCATGGGTGCCTTCGCCGACGGCAGCGACACTGCATGCCCTGCACTATCATCGCGTCAGCGTTCACGCCCGCCAGGCGTCGATCAAGTATGGCGGCGCGCGCGCATCGATCGAGGATATTCTGACGGTACCGCTGGCCGACAATGTGAACTGGACTCCCGAAGAGGTCCGGTCCGAGATCCGCAACAACGCACAGGGTATCCTAGGATACGTCGTGCGCTGGGTGGATGCTGGAGTCGGCTGCTCCAAGGTTCCGGACATCAACGATGTCGGACTGATGGAGGACCGCGCGACCTGCCGGATCTCGTCGCAGCACCTCGCCAATTGGCTGCGTCACGGGGTGGTCAGCAAGGACGAGGTGATGGCTGCGATGAAGGAAATGGCCGAAGTCGTCGACCGACAAAATGCCGACGATGCGGCTTATGAGCCGATGGCGCCGACATTCGATGGCCCGGCGTTCAACGCGGCTTGTGATTTGGTCTTTGAAGGGACGGCTCAGCCGTCGGGATATACGGAACCGGTCTTGCATCGGCGCAGACTGGAGAAAAAAGGGGAGGCAGCCTGATGTCCATAACGTTGCGCAGAGCAAAAACCATCATCAAGGGCGCGCTGGCCAAGGGACGCGAGAAGGAGATGAAACCTCTTGCAGTCTGCGTGCTCGACGCGGGCGGCAATGTGAAGGCGTTCGAGCGCGAAGATGGCACATCGAACTACCGTTTCCAGATCGCGCATGGGAAGGCCTCCGGTGCCCTCGGAATGGGAATGGGCTCGCGAGCGCTCCACGCGCGCGCCGAGCAGCAGGCCTATTTCGTCACCGCCGTGAACGGGCTCGAGGGTTGCGCACTGGTACCTGTGCCGGGCGGCGTCCTGATCCGCGACAAGAAAGGCGCTCTGCTGGGCGCAGTCGGTATCTCGGGCGATAACTCGGACAATGACGAACTGGCCGCAATAGCAGGGATCGAACTGGCTGGATTGACCGCTGATGCGGGGTGAGGCAACCCAAGGCGCCAGATCATAGCCGTTGCTCAGAGAGCCTTCCGGCCACATCTAAGAGGGCTCTCTAACGTTTTCCCGGTTAGCAATGGAAAGAGATGAACGCACCGAACTTGAGGACGAATGTAAAGCGTTCATCATCAAGCACTGCAAACAGTGAAAACCTATCGCGTAGACCTGCGAGACCTTCGTCCTGTGAGGATATCAGCGCGTCTGATGAGTGACTCCGCGGGAAGAGCGAGACGCGAACGTAACGCTCGTTACCTGATCCAGCATAACTGGACACCATGCTGAATACAGATTGGGACTTTCTATCAATTTTCTCAAGAAAATGAAATTCAGAGCGGGTTTAAACAAACTCTACACTTGGATTATCTGAACTAAGGGGCGTGGTCAGAAGTTTTCGCAACTTCTATCCAAGATTCTATATTTAGAAGCTCGCCTGGCAATCCCATCTTTTTTCTCAATTTCGTTGGATCGGCATTAGCGAGATCTTGCAAAGAGTTGACATTGCAATTCTGGAATAGGCGCACCAGACCTTCTCCTACACCCGGAAGGGTTCCAAGGTCTGAGTCGGATGCGCGCTCCTGTTGCACAGCCTTTGGTACTGCGCTCGCTTTCTTATAGGATGGTCTTGCTGATTTGGACCGCTCGGTTTGTTTCTTTGTCTCATGTGAGACTTCGCTCGAGATCGATTGCGCTGCCGCAGAAACTTGAATCGACTGCTTATCTGAACGTGCGTTCTCGGTAGTTTTTTCACCTCCGGTGGCCTTGCGTGCTGATGTGCGTCGCTTGGGTCGCTTGGCAGGTACGTCACCCTCAGCTTTCTTTGTCTGCCGTTTCGCTGTCGACGTCGTCGTTTTTTTCGACACGCTTTCTGGTTTCGCAGACGCTTCGACTGGCGTTGCTACTTCTGAAGCCTGGTCGACAGATGGATTAGATTGCGCAGCGAGACGCTTGTCACGACGCTGCATACGCAGCTCGCTCAGCTTGGCTTGTGCTGCCGCCCGGACCGATTGCGCTTCTGATCGAAAGTTTTTCGTCATTCTCTCACACCACTCTGCTAACGGCGATGTCCACTGACTGCTACCATGGTTGCGCTGCGCGATGGTGAGGACGCGAGGGAACTGTCGGGAACAGGCAATTAGACTTCCACAGCCATCACCGGTTGATCAGGCGTCTTGGGGTCAGTCAGTAAATCGTATGACCAGTCGATATACGGTCAGGTCTCGGGAAGACCTGACCGTTTTTCGTCAGGCCGCTTGCGGGTCGACCGTCAAGCCAATTGCCTCGGCGTACTTCAACCAAGTCTCAACGGACGCCACAACGGCACGAACTTCAACAGCCAGGAGTTCGATGCCGACCAGGGAAACGCGAACGAAGGCGTCAATAACGACGCCCTTGTCCAGAATCCGGTCAACGACTTCGGCCAGGCTGGTGGACGCGACACTCTTCTCGATCGCCATAATGCTTTCCTCTCCACGTAGAGTTCACCAAACACGCTTCCCCAAGATTCGCGTGGAAGCGCAACTATGCGTAACGATCATGAATTACCATATTATAAATCATATCAGATCCGCCAAAACTCGCAAGAGCCGTCAAGTATATTGCTCTATACTATGATTATTATCATTTTTTATTTGAATCTGAGCTAAAATTTCGGCCAATCCGCAGCGGATCAAATCCAGAGATTTACTGGTTTCGTTGGCAGATTGAGTATGTCTTTTCGCGAGTGTTGATACCTCGGTCTTCAGTTTGCTGAATGACTTGTTCAAGCGCTCATGACTCAAAGCCAACTCGGCAATCTGTGGTGTATCGATTTTGCCTTCGGTGGCTGGTTCTCGAGTCACAAGGGCAGCAAGGCGCCCATTCATCTCATCGATTGTAGACGCCAACGGCTCGAGCTTGTGGGAGAAGTCAGACATCAGCGCGTCCCGATCCGCGTGCGGTTCTCTCTCGGCAGGCGAAAGTTGAACCTCGAGAGCGTCGATCCTTTCAATTATGCGTCCCACCAGCCATTCGGGCGGGGCAAGACTGCCGGAGATCGTCGTGACGCGGTCGTCCAAACGTTCAGCCCAGTCGATCGCTGCTGTTTCCGCATCGCGCTGAGAACTGGAAAGCTGCTGGTCCAATTCACCTATACGAGCCATGACGCGGCCCAGGAACCACTCGGGTGGTATGAGTTGATCCGCCACAGCCGAGATCCGACTATCGAGGCGGCGAGCCCATTCCAATGCTGTTTGACGCTGCTCTTGCTCGTTGCCTGAGAGTTGCTCGTCAAGATCTCCGATCCGCGACATTATCTGGCCAAGAAACCACTCGGCCGGGATCTGCCCCTGCTCAAGAGTATCGAGCCGTGTGCCGATCCGAGCACCCCAGTCATCGATGGTCTCGGATTGAACAGAACGGATGCCAGCGAGCTGACTTTCAACATCTCGTAGCGGTTTGCGCAAACTCGAATCCGCCCAGTCCTGCATCTTTTCCCTACTGGCCTCGGAAATTTCACCGAACCGCAACTCCAAATGGTCGAGACGCAACTCGAGCGCGTGCAATGCGTTCGTCGTTGCTTCAAGAGCAGGTGCGATTTCCTCGCCAGCAGGCGGTGCCGAAACGGCGAGTTCCGCCAATCCACGGGCGGTCAGCTCCGCTGCACGAACAGCGAATTCGGCGCTGAGTATTGCGCCCCTTTCGGGGCCGTCCTCTGACGTGACCTGGTCGGCTGCGGTTGCGACGGCCTGCATCAATAGCAGCGTGTTTTCCTCGACCTCACCGGTGGCGGCATCGTCCTGTTGAGGATCCAGTATGAGTGTTGTGACGCCGACCGAACCCGGCCCCAGGCGTGCAGTTAAGGCCTCCGAGATGTTCTCGACCCTCTCCGCGTCAGTGGCATCTGTCATCGAAGACAAGTTAACGCCGTAAAGGTACGGAGCAATTCGAAAGACCTGTGCATCGAGAACGTTCAGTACGCATGCTGCGGCTTCTTTCTCGGACGCGGTCTCTTCGTCGATCTCAAGCAAATGCGTGATCAGCTCGGCACGGCAGAGCTTGCTAACAAGTTCGTTCATGAATCACTCCGTTCTCAAAGGCTGTCAGTGTTCAGTGTCAGCCCAAGGTTGAGATCCTGTTCTGAGAGACCAAAGGATTGTGCGACTTCTCGCAGCTTTGCCCGCGACCTGAACAGAGCCTCGCCGAGATCTTCTTCTTGCTTGGGTGTCAAGCTACCTGCCTCGAACCGCCGAATGGCCTGCAGTTCCATCAACTCGCGCAGCATCTCCATGATCGCTAGGACCAAGCGAGCGAGATCGCGTTCCAGTGTTTTGGGGTCGAGCGCCAACCGCCCCTTTGCGTCGCAGTGTTCCTCAAGCAAGCTGTTGATCCGGTTCTGCGTCTCGGGGGTGTTGAGTGTTTCAATCACACTGCGCTCCTATCGCTTATCCAGCCACGGGGCTGGCGAAACTGAAACAGGGCCAAGGACCAGAAGTTGTGAGATTGATCCCCGAGTCTGAAACGTTCAGTCGATCAAGTGCAAGACCATCTTGCCTGCGCGGGATAAGCAGGGCGATGTCCAGACCGCCCTGGAAAGGGGCAAGGTTGCTCCCACGAACCTGAATCGAACCGCGGCGCGCAGCGTCGAGCACGGCTTGCTGCGCACGGTCTTGAATGACGCGCTGCTGCCGCAGTTCATCAGATCGATGACGCAACCAGTTCTCTGCGCCCACAGTGTCTTCGTTTTTGTCTCGATGCGACCAAGTCGCAGTGGCGACGATCTCGATGCAGCCAGCAATACGTTTCAAAGCACGTTGCCAAAGGTGCGGTGCCTTGCGAACCGCTTCGCAGACCACTTCCGTATCGGACATACCGGGCCCGAATGGTAGAAACGCTTCAAGCCCGCGAGACAGGAGTCCCGTCTGTTCAGCGTGTTGAGCTCGAGAGGCTGCGTCGCCTGTTATCAGGTGCAAGTCCGCATCGATCCGCGAGCTCCCAAAGCTCTGCGGCAGCGCAGAGACATCACTCGACAGCCCGAGGCAGTGCGAGCTCATCACGCGATCTCTTCGCGGGCGAGGCGCATGCGCTCAGCCGAGGCGATGACCAGATCGGCACCGATGAACACAAGCTCGACGTCGGCCACCGTCAACCAAAGTTCACCGCGAATCACGACACCACGGTCGAGCAAACGATCAAGCACTTCGATCAAACGAGTCCCATCGCCTTGCGAAGCAGTTGGTGCGGTGCAACTCACTGGATCGGATCCTTACAGCCAATCTCTAACGCGGCGAAAGCAAACGGCGCGTGCGGACCCGAAACAGTCACAGAAAGGCCAAGCGCCTGGGCGTCGCTGTTCAGAGTTTCAACTGCCTGGCACAGGGCCTCAATGCGCACTCTGCTGATCAGACATGCCCATCCCGCGATCCGGTGTTCGGCCGAGGGGACCTTCGCGAGTTTCTGAAGCACACCATAGCTTTCCAGGGTCATTTGCGTGCGGAACAGAAACTGTTGTGTTTGTTCGCGCGACTGCTCGACCGCCTTGCGCGATGCTAACTGCCGCGCGAGGTAATTTCGTCCTCCATCTGCATGCGGCTCGACCTGAAGTGACGGATCGGTTTCGCGTTGCACGCGCACCGCAAACTCCCGCCGACCCGCGAACGACCGCAGCCAGTTAGTGGAGGTGACCTCGTGCCGTCCGAGCAGATCTTGGACATCGTCAAGCGTGGCAACGCACGTGCCAAACCGCATCGGCATTATGTCTTGTTCGTCTGCGTAGCTTTGCAACAAACCATCATAAGACCGCAGCTCCTGCTCAACTGACTGGTCTAGGATCCGTGACGCTAGGAGGTCGCCAAGGCCATGGGCTTGGGTCACCAAGGCACACAGCCGATCTTTCACGATCCGGTTGTGTTCTGGGGCCCCGTCTGGGCGGCCTGGTTCGGCCCAGGCAATTCCATTCAGCATCCAGCTCAACTGACCGCCTCGATCGAAGGTTCTGGAACTGGCTGCTTGGGCTGGGCTTTGTCGTCTGACCGAATCTCCGCAAGCATCGCAGTTTTAGGTACTGAACTGCCGAGCGCCGCGTCGACCTCGAGCAGCCGCTTAAGCAGATTGCGCGCTGCAACAAGCGGGCTCAAGTCGTCGCCGTCACCACCAAGATCCGCATGCGACTGCTTCACACGAGCGCGAAAGGCTCGGTCGATCGAAGCCGCGTCAGTACCATCAACGCCACCGAGCAGCGCCCGCGCCTCATCCCGATCCGATGGACTGATGTTTCGCAGTGTAACCAGCGCGAAACTCATGGGCGGCAAGGGGCCAGTCAGCTTGAGCTGCAATCCTTCGGTCCAGATGGCATCGATCCTTTCGAGAGCCTGATCGAGCTTGTTGGTGTCGTCCCGATGAACCAGCAATACGGTGTTGAGAACGGTGTCGATCCCGTCGATTGGCAATGCAATCCGGTTTGAGATCGCAGAGTCGAGTTCCTCTCCGAACGAATGTCCAAGGCGCGAACGCAGCGCTTCCGCTGCTGCGGCAATTGCCTGAGCCGAATGACAGCCTTCTAGTTCTGGTGCATCTCGAAAATTTTGCAACGCCTGGGCCGGGTTCCACCGAACGCTCAGCTGATACTGAACATGTCCAGTGAACGTACAATGCGTTTCGCGCAGGAGTTCTGCGTTCGTGCGTAAGAAAGTGTGAACGTCACGGTCCGACAGAACCGTTCCTGGCTTTACCGGCAACACGTCACCGCATCGCAGAAGATGCTCGAAAAGTTGTTGTCTTGCGATCATGGGCGCGGTGAGGGTTTTTGCATTTGCGAGCAAGCGCGCCAGCACGCCCGGTGGGCGCTGCGGTTCAATCACGCACACGCTTAACCCTGCGGTGGTGATCAGCCGAGCGGAAGGATCGGGTATCGCTTCAAGCACATTTTCAGCGCTTTCAGGATCGAGGATCGCGATCAGCTCTACAGGCATTGATTGGGTCCCTTTCTGATCGCATCACTTTCGACCCGCTCCGCGAAGGCTCGATCGAAGTCCGCACAGGTAATGTTCGGCGTGGTAGCATCTACCTCGGCAAGCAGTGTGCGCCGAAGTGCCTGCCGTGCGGCACCCTGGCAAAGAGCGGCGAGTTCGGCCCCACTCCAACCCTCGGATGCATCGGCCAACGCACTTAAGTCCACATCATCCGCCAGCGGCTTACCGCGGCAGTGAACGTCCAAAATCTTGGTCCGGGCCGTTGCGTCGGGATGCACAATCTCGACGGTCAGATCGAAACGGCCGGGTCTCAACAAGGCTGGATCGATTGCTTCAATCCGGTTGGTGGCACCAAGTAAGATCGTCCCGCCTCGCCCTTCTATGCCATCAATCTCGATCAGCAATTGCGCAACGACGCGCGCGATGTTCGTGTCCCCTGCTACCCGGCTGGGTGCCAGAGAGTCGATCTCGTCGAAGAACATAAGGCAGGGCGCTGCATGGCGCGCCCGGGCAAACAGTTCGGCAATCATCCGTTCGGCTTCGCCGAGATACTGAGATAAAATCCGTGCGCCGCGCACTGGAATGAAGTTCAGCCCGCTCTCTGACGCCAGTGCACGCGCCAGGAGCGTCTTGCCGCTACCGGGTGGTCCATGCAGAAGCACTCCCGAGACTGGTGAAAGACCGAGCTGCTGCGCAAGTTGTGGTTGATTGAGTGGCCAAAGGATGGCCTCGGTGAGCATCTGCTTGGTATCATCCAAGCCACCAACGTCTGCCCAGGCGGTTTCGGGCGTTTGAACCTGCGTCTCGCGCAGCGCACTCGGCCCCGTGGCAGCGAGCGCGGCGGTAAAATCATTGGGTGTGACCTGAAGTCGGGTAACATCCACTGACCTCTCCAAGGCGCCCGAACGCCGGAGCGTCGCCATCGCAGCTTCCCGCGCTACAGCGGCGAGATCCGCACCGACAAATCCATCGGTCTTGGCGGCGACAGATGCCAGATCCAGGCCGTCCGCCAGCGGCATCATTGCAGTATGAACCGAGAGAATTTCCTGACGGGCTTCGCGATCCGGGGCGGTGAACGGCACCTCGCGGTCGAAGCGACCAGGTCGACGCAGGGCGGGATCAAGCATGTGCGGCAGGTTCGTCGCCGCCATCAGGACAACCTGTCCACGGTCCGACAGTCCATCCATCAGCGTCAGGAGTTGCGCAACCACACGTTTCTCAAGCTGCTTTTCACCAGAGACGCTGTCGCGTTTGGGAGCAATTGCATCGATTTCGTCGATAAAGATCACTGATGGCGCATTGCGCTCGGCTTCCTGGAAAACGTCGCGCAGTTTCTTCTCTGAGTCGCCATAATGCTTCGAGACGATCTCGGGCGCGTTGATGTGGTAGAAGTGCGCGTCGGTTTGCTCAGCCACAGCACGGGCGAGCAGGGTTTTGCCACTGCCGGGCGGGCCGGTGAACAGGATGCCACGCGGAGGGACGATCCCGAGGTGCGCGAACAGCTCAGGCTGACGGATCGGCAACTCCACCATCTCGCGAACACGCGCAATCTGTGCCGAAAGCCCTCCGACCGTCGGATAAGCTCGCGGCTGCTTGGTTTCCAGGATCTCGACATCGGTCTGATGGCCGATCAAGCCCGCCTCGACCGGAGCGCAATCGCGAATTCGGATGGAGCGAACTTCTTTGGTCGGCAGAACGAGCAGCGCGCGATCGCCGATCCGGATCGGTTGGTCAAGCAAGCCGGACTTCGACTCATTGTGGCGGAATGGGCGACCATCTTCGACTTCGATGTTGACGCTGTCTAAGATCGGCAACTCGACCGGCTCAATCCGGATCGACTGTCCTATGCCTGCCCCGCAGTTGCTGATCACCAGCTCTGGTAAGGCAATGTCGGTCTCGGTCAGCGCGCCCGAGCGACCGGGAAGTACCCGGGCATAGCTTACTCGATCACCGTGAACGGCAATGGTCGACCCAGCACGTAGCCCCATACGGCGCAGCGCCCCTGACGTCATGCGAGCAAGATTGTGATGGGCATCGGGTGCGTCGACCGCCTGGACTTTGAGCGACGGGTACTCAGCGGCAACCGGCATTCTCAGGTTTCTCCCCGCCGCGCAGCTTGTAGCGCAATGATCAGCACTTCCTCGCGCTCTTCGAAGGTCGTTTCATCGATCTCACCGGCCTCTAGAGCACGCTCTAGCTGCGTCAGTTCAGCCCTCAGCCGCGCCGGATCATTCAGCTCTCTTTCCGCTGCACCGTGGATTTCGCCCGCCAGCCATACCGTCGCGTGAACCGGGGCAGTCAGCGGCAAAGATAGGAGTTTCAGAAGCACCGCGAACCTCTAGGCAGCGCTACCAAGGACAGGAGCAGCGCCTTGCGAAAACTCCAACTTCACGAAGCGACAGGCTGGTACTGGACCGACTATCCGAGCCACGACGTCTTCTGATGAAGTATGCGGAAGCTCCAAAAGGGCCTCGGAGAGAACCGCTTCGAAGGCCTCAAGACCAGTCGTTGGAATCAGAAAGTCCGCACGCAGTATCTCAATGTCTTCTGCCGGCGGATCGACCTGACATTCGTCGGCCGCTGGACGGAGGAAATCGAGAAGGTGGTCTTCTGCCGCGTCGCGCCAGCCCTTGAGGTGTTGGCCAACTTTGCGCCCCAACTCAATAAGCTCGAAATGTCCAGCGGCACCCTTCGCTGAGATGGTGCCGTAAAGCGACTTAAGATCTGGATGGCTCTGTGCCAACGAGGCGATGGTCCGATCGCGGTTCGCCGATACACGGACTGCGATCTCGGATTTTCCGGACAAACGTGCGATCTCGGACTGGATCGCGCCCACCCGCGGGGCAATGCCTTCGGCAAGATCATCTGCATCTTCGAATACCTGACCGAAGCGAACAGGCAGTACCTCTGCAACTTTTTGTGCTGTTTCCAAGAGACGCATGTGCGCGAGCAGATTGCGTCGGTTGGGCCGGATTTCGGGCGCGACAACGTTGCATGCGATCGCCGTCAGTGGTCCGAGCGACAGCACCTCGGCGGCAGACAGATCACGACCGGTCTCGACCTCTGCAAGGACGGACCGAAGCGCCGGTGCCGCGGCGCTGTTTGAGAGGGCGACGAGATAGACACTCACTGATCTTCACCTGTCGAGCGCAGGCGCCCGCGCATTTCGAGTATCCCATTGGTAACTGCATGTTCCAGGCTTTCAGGATCAAGCTCTGGCGGAATGTTGACCTCGGTCCGGTAGGACTGGCTGCCCTCAGCCTTCAAGATCAGCATATTCCCATCGACCTTGATCGAAACAGCATCCTCCGGGATTCCCGGCATCTCAGCAGTCAAGACCCAATAACCCTCGTCGGTAAAGGTGTCGATGACCGGTTCTCTGGTGGATGGCTTGGCATCTTGAGTGCTTTTGGATTTCGGTTGGTTGACCGGTTTGCTCACATCTCGGGTTTCGCGCGTGGAACCACCGTCCAGTCCACCAACCCGCACGCGCACGCTGGACTGCGCACGAAACGCACCATTCGATACATCGAAACTCCGCTCCAGACCGGCGCCCTTGCGAGACTCTGCATCATTGGCCAGATCAATCACGCTGTTGAGCGCCGTGCCGAGCGTACCGAACAGATCGCCCAGTCGCGTTTCGATCTCTTCAAGCGCCTCACGCCCGCTTGGGTCCTTACGGTCTCGGGTCATTGTATGTGTCTCCGCATCACGCGTTCGAACTCGCGAGTTGTTTTTCCAGCTCGGCGATTCGCTCGAGGATCTCGGAGCGGGTCATGTCGGGACCGTCAAGGGCCGCGGCGGGGCGCGCCGTCAACATCGGATCATGCTCCCACCAATTGATCCCGAGTTCCTTTGCTTTATCGACGCTGGCAATCAGCAAACGCAGCTTTATCGAGAGCAGCTCAATCCCGACGAGAGAAACCGTGACATCGCCCGCGATCACCACGCCCTTGTCGATGATCCGTTCCAGGATGTCGGCCAGCCCATCGGATTGGATCGAACTTTGAATATCGCTGCCCATCAGCCGGTCGCCCTCAGATCGTCCCGCGTGTACCGTCGCAATCGCTCGATCCCGAGGACACTGCCATCTGGCGAGACGGTCATGGAGAATGTTGCGATCAGGTCATTGTCGCCAAGCCTCGCACGTGCCTCGATCAGATCGACCTCGACTTGCCAATCCTCGCCCGAGCGCTTGCACGAGACGATTTGGTCAACCTGCATGTCAGCAAACAAAGCAACATTGTCGCGCGCGATCGCGATGACCTGCGAGACGCCCAGCGGCGATGTCTTCTTGCTGCGATCCGCGGTCGTCATGACCACTCCCTGGTTTCATCGTCTAGAATTTTGGCGCAACAGTGCACGGCACGCTCAGAGTTCGCGATGTATTCAGCCTGGCTTTGCGCGACCCGGCGCTCGAGCCGATCAAGCTCACGCCGAAGGCGCTGCTTTTCGAACTCCGCGCGGACGAGTTCCTTAGCGATCTCCACACCGGAACGGGCGGTTGAGCGCGGGCGCACAGGGCTTCGGCGCGGTAATCGGTGGACTGGTTGCTTCACGCAGCCGCCTCCTGTTTTGCGGTCCGGGGTTTGCTACCGGTTCGCAGGATTTCTTTTCGCAATCCGTCAAGATAACGATCCCGTTCGGCGCGGTTTGTGTCGCTCGGACAACGCGACTCCAACACATCCAAACAGACTTGAACAAACCGCTCATCACTTGCGCTGGTTGCCATGCCCAGTGTCCGGACGATCTTGCCGATCATGATCGCGGTACGGATCGAGGGTGGGTTGGCCGCCGGAAGCTTGTCCCGGATCGCGCGAAGCAGGGTCACGATCCCCGTCGCCTCCGGCTGACCAATGCCGGTCCGGAAAGCAACAATGCCCGCCTCAGTCTCCGGGCTGCAGAGCGAGACATCGACCGAAACCATGCGGTCGAAAAGTGCATCGGGAGCCGCTTTGACGCCAGAATACTCATCCGGATTAGAGGTGAAGATCACCTTGAACGAGGGATGCGCCCGCACTTGCGCGCTCTCGCGCAACGGGCGGTTCAGATAGAGCACCCGTTCTTCAAGTGCTGAAAGCAATACGTTGTTTGTCTCGGGTGGCGTGCGGGTGAACTCATCATAAATGAGCGTATGGACCTCCAGCATCGCCTTGGTCAGTACGCCGTCGGCCCAAACGGCACGGACTTTCTCTTCTGACCGGCTGACAGAGTGTACGTAGCGATCGCGCACCCGCTGAGAATCATAGCCGATCTCGCGGCCGACCAAGTCAGCCGCTACGAGCGCGTGATCGCCGGTTATCATCGAGACCGGGCGGCCAGCTTCTTGAGCGACCCTTTGGGCGAGTGTTGTTTTGCCCATCCCGGCACGGCCGCGAAAGTGCACTGGTATGCCGAGGCTCAAGTAAAGATGTGCCCGGCTGCGCAGCGACGAGATTTCGCTATCTTCGTAAAGGTCGAGTCCATCGTCAGCCAGGCTTGGCGGCGTTCTCTCTGCGGTGGAAGTTTCCGCAGCGGGCGTTTCCACGCCACCCTTTGCCGAGGCAGCGGGCTTGGATCGGGCAGGTGCATGCGCTTTTCTCGGCATGGCGTTCCTCGCAATTCTAACAGGAGCCAACCTTGGGTGTATCGGCAGTTCGTTAGCGATATCTAAACTCGCCCGCGCGGATCCGTTTGATAACGGTGATGGCGATCAAAGCGCCCCTACAATGAGGGTGTCCGAGAAATCTTCGATCAATTGTTCCAAGGCGTCCCGCGCGCTCAGGGTTCGCGATCGCTTCAGGAGAACCTTCGCAACCGCATCAATCGACTGACGTTTTTTCTTTCCCGGCTGCGGTTCAGGCACATCCGGCATGCTCGAGCGCAGGGATGCGAAGAAGGATAACGCTTCGGAAACAGTTCCAACGCGGTGCGCGTGGCTTTGCCTCTGACCGGCCTCCATCAGCTCGAGATGAGCAACGTAGCCGCCCGTCGCACAACGCCATAGCGCTAAGTTGGCTTGCAAAAAATCAGTCTCGTAACGGCGTGCGACTTGCCGCATGCCTTTGAAGCGTAGCGGAGCCGTTCCCGTCCTACCAATAGCGACGATGCTGCAGTCCGTCCCAGTCATCTTATCGCGATTGATTTCAGTCATTTGTTTCCTCCGAAGGTTGGCGCATCGGTCATGAGTTTAGGATTGTGACGACGCGATCCGGCAATGCGATCGTGTTGTCCAAGCTGGCGGCGCGCGTGTCAGACACGTCGCCGATACGTCCTGCTTTTTCAGTCGATTTGTGCGGCGCGGTCGCTGGCTGAGATGCCAAACCGCTGGTTTCGGTTTGTCCTTGCAGTCGCTCCGCGAATTGTCGGAGCTCTCTTTCAAAGGCATCTACTCGGGAGCTGAGACTGGACTTCTCCCGCTGCACATCAGTCCTCAGATCAGCTTGCGCTGATGCATGGGAGGCAGCCGTTGTCTCGATTTCCGAGATTTTGGATTGCAACGTGGCGATATGATCTTCAATCGATCGATATTGCGTCAAACTTGCTTCGGCACCATCAAACCGGGCTGAGACCTCGTTCAATTTCTGTTCCAGGTCTTCAAAGACTCCGCTTCGTGGGACGTTATTTATCTGGATCGAGAGCGCATCCAACTGTTGCGCGATTTCGGTGATCCGCCTTTCAAATTCCTGCAACCGGCTGTCGATTAGGGTCTGATCGCGGCGATCTTCGGAGTCCTCACGGATGGCATCCATATTGATCAGGCGCGCAGAGATTGTGTTCTCAAGAACTTCGATCCGCTCCGTCCAACCTTGCTCGGCGGTGCGAATACGCGTCGCAAGAGAAGAGAGAATCTCTTCAACGCGAAGGGTTTGCGTCTCTCTGTCTTCTGCCCGTGTGGTGGCGTCGTGCTCTCCGTTCGCCTCGAGACGTTCAAGTCTTACACAGACGGCAACCAAACGCCGTCGAAACTGAACGCCGAGCGCTATGCCAGCTGCGATCGTTATGGCTAGAGCTATTGACAGGAGCATATCGCTCCGTAGCCTGTTGTACTTGAATACTTGGTTAAATTTCCGGTTACGCTGTTGCGAGGATTTTTGGATAAATTATTGAGGCGACGCATCAGAGCTACCCATTCAAGTATCCCATCAAGGTCTCGTTAAATATAAAACACTATAGAAACTTCAATAATTTTAGATAAGTGCCTGAAATAGACTGGTTCGTTAGCCCTTTTTAAGAAGATCTGTTCTATGAGATGCGCCACTGTGAGGGGAGCGCAATCATGCATAGGTCATTAAAAGCGCTGATCGGGGCCGCGATCATTGTGCCATTCTTGATGATGTTGGCCTTGGCGGCTTACGTCACGTCGAACTCGATGGCGGATCGCGCAGTTCTGGGCAAACTGAGTGAAGCGCTCCAGATCAATGCCAATGCTTCCAGCCTGATACATGAACTACAGAAGGAACGAAGCCTCGCGCACCTGGTTTTGATCTCCACTGATGACCGGCCCAGCAGGCAGGAGCTGCGTTCGCAACGCGGTGCGGTTGACGTCGCCATCAACGAACTCCTTGCAAAAGGTCCCGTTGAAGAGGGCGAAGCAACGAAACACGCGGAGGCAATCAAGACCATTGTTTCGCGGCTCTCGAAGCTACGTGGCGCGTTGGATGGAACGCCCGCAGACGGCATCTACGTTCGCAGTGAGTACACATCGATCATTCACGGTTTGATCGGCCAGATAGCGGCAGCGCAACACTTCGCAAGTGGGTCGGAACTGGGACGCGATTTGATGGGCTTGGCGCTCTTGGAACGTGCCAAGGATCAAATTGGGCAGCTCCGGACTGTCGGTGGATTGGTGGTACAAAACGCATCGGAAGACAAATCAGGCGTATCAGTACGGATCGCATCTCAACTCTTTGAGAGTGTACGTGACAACGTTCGGTTCACGATGGACGAACTTGATACCATCCGCCGGGACCGTGTTCATTCAGCCGACGCAATTGCGCTCAGAGATCTTCGAGCCGACTGGCTAGGTGGGATGTCCCAAGCGATCACCGACTTATCGGCGCGCGATCCGGGAAGGTCGGTCACAGTTGCCGAATGGTTTGCGGATACAGCTCAACCGATTGATGCGTTTCACACTGCAATCATAGAACACCGCGCTGCTACGCGGGCCCGGGTCGACGCTATGGTTAGCAGTGCTGACTTCAGCGCTTCGGTTGGTGCGACGATTGCCGCGCTCTCAATCTTGCTGGTTCTGCTTCTTGCCATTCTGGCGATGCGTCGGTTTGCTTCGGGTATGAAAGCCACCACCGAGGCATTGGACCTATGTTTGCAGGGCGGCACGGACATACCTGTGTGCGGGTCCGACCGGAAAGACGAGTTTGGCCGTATCCTTGACACAGTCGGGTTTCTCAGGCTGTCGTTCGTAGCCATGTCCCGGCTGGCCGGACAAGTCGCCGCTGGCGATTTGCGGATCAGTATCGAAACTGTTTCGGAGAGGGATGCGCTCGGACAGTCATTCGAGGACATGACCAGGACGCTGCAACGGGTCGTTGGCGATGGTCGTGTCACGCTGGAGCAATTGACGGATCTTTCCGGCAACCTGGGCGCATTCTCTCAGACCTTCTTCAGTTCGATGCGTTCTCAAGCCGCCGCGATGGATACCGCCGTCGCGTCACTGAACACGATCAGCGAGGAACTGAACGCTAGCGCGGATCAGGCCGCAACGACGGAGTCGCGTGCCAGCGAAGCTGCAAGCCAAGCTCAGGAATGTGGGAAAATCGTCAAGGACGCCGTGAGCGCGATCCAGGAGATTCTTCAAAGAGTTACAGTCGTGCAGGAGATATCTCGCCAAACTGACCTTCTGGCCTTGAATGCCTCGATCGAGGCGGCGAGAGCGGGCGAGCATGGTCGTGGCTTTGCGGTTGTCGCTCAGGAAGTCCGCAAGCTTGCCGATCGCTCGATGTTCGCCGCAGCAGAGATAGAGCAACTCTCGGCCAAGACGGCGAACCAGGCTCAATCGGCGAGTGCTCAGCTTGATCGGATGGTTCAGATGATCACCGAATCTGCCAGCCTGATTCAGCAGATTTCGTATAGTATTGCTGCGCAATCCGCACAGACTGAAGATACGAACTCTTCACTGTTTGAGCTGCAGAGCGTGGTTGCAGAACTGTCTCAAGGCGGTGAACGTTTGTCGAAGGGCGTAGAACAAATGTCCGTCCTCACTCAGGAAATGAGTGCATCGATGGCGCACTTCACTGTCGACGCATCCGCGATCGAAGACATCACGACACACGGTGAAGTTCCGTCCAAGGAGAATGACGCGCACCAGTTTTCTACCGAATGGGCGGTCGAAGATCCTGAGTCGCCTCCTGCCGACGACAGCTTTGGCGAACAGGATCCCGGCGGCTTGGAAGGTGACTTGTCCTCAAACGATCCGGACTCGAACGACACAGAGACGCCAGCAGATGACGATATCGAAGCGATGCTGGCGCAATGGGAAGCCGAAGCACAATCAAGTTCCGAAACCGCAGAGGACTTCACGATGCCTTCAGAGTCCGAAGAACCACGCACGGCAGTCTGAGGACCCGGCGGTTCTATGCTGTGGCTTTAGTGAAGCGCTGGTTCGATGACGTATCTAGCATTGGGAAAGAAATCACGAATGAAGTCGAATATTTCCATCGCCTCATTCAGCGTTCCAAAATGATACGAAAGCTCAATCTTGCCATCATTTTCGACGATTAAACGTACTGCCCCACAACCCTGCACTGTGTCCATTTAAGATACTCCCGTTTCTCACGGGAGGTACGATAACGCATATCAGGAGTTCGAGCCAGTTTCTTAAGAAAGAGTTATTGGCGGCGTTCCTTATCTACGTGATGATCTTCAATGAATCAGAATGGATCGGTGTTGAGTATCGCATCGGCCAGCCTCAGAATGTCAGGCGAGAGAGGGCGGTCTTCAGTCAGCGTCTCGCTATGATCTCTGACGAAGCGGTACAGGTCCAGCGTAGCCGAAGCGAACCTGTTCGACTGTCCCCGACAATCGATACCCTGCGCCACGGCAAGACCCAGTATCGACAGCACCATTGAGAAATCCTTGAGGTGGTCTCGAGCGTTGCGCGCGGCAATCGTCCCCATCGAGACATGATCCTGATTGGCCCCGTTGGTGGAGATCGACAACATTGATGCAGGAACAGAACGAGAGCGCATTTCGGCCAGAATGGCGGTCGCTGTGACCTGTGCGCCCATCAAACCGCTGTTCAAGCCGCAGCTTCCCTGATGCAGGAATGCGGGCAGACCCTCATTCAGACGCTCGTCCGTCAGACGTGCGATTTGCCGCTCCGCGAAGGCGGCAAGGGTTAGAGTCGCATTTGACAGCAGGTCCGACGCAAAGCCGATATGCTGCCCCATGAAGTTCCCACCGTGCAATGCCGGAGCATCCTCTGGGAACAGTGGATTGTCCGTCGCGCTATTCAACTCGCGCTGGGTTGTTTCCAAATGAGTTGCCAGCATGTCCCGCGCGGCGCCGATCACTTGTGGCGCACACCGCAACGTGTACGCGTCCTGTAAGGGGCGCTCGACCACTTGCGCTGCCAAAGCCGGGTTTAACAGCGTTTCTGCCGCCAATGCCTCGACCAACATGGCCGACCCCTTCGCAAACAAGCGCAACCTTTTGGCTGTCTCGACTTGTCCCGGATGGGGGCGATGTCGCGCGAATGCGTCATGCCAAGCCTCGGCTCGACCGTTCAGGATCTCTGCCATACCCACGGTCAAGCGTTCGGCCATCTCGATCAACCGCTCAGCTCTGCGTACGTCCAACACGGCCAATGCCGTCATGACCGACGTGCCGTTAACCAATGCCAGACCGTCGCGACTTTCCAGAGAGAACGGCCCGCCAATGGTCCCGAGAACCTTCTCTGACGAAACCTCGCTTCCGTCGCGGTCAATAAAGTTGCCTTCACCGAGGAGCGCCAAGGCCATGTGCGCCAACGGCGTGAGATCTCCGCTGGCTCCCACAGTGCCTTTCATCGGGATTCTCGGGGCGTACGGGCTGCCGAGCAAGCCAAGCAATCGTGCGACCAGTTCGGGAGAAGCGCCTGATACGCCCTGCGCGATAGAGGATAGCCGGGCTACGACGATCATCCTGGCCGTCACCCAGTCCGCGACGTCTCCGACCCCAGTTGCTAGATGGTAGATTAGGTTGCGTTGCAGAAGTTGAATGTCGTGCGTGCCGACCTGGCGGTTCGCCAATGGTCCGAAACCCGTCGTAACCCCATAAACCAGACGGGCCTGACGCACGCAGGTTCGCAACCTCCCGTGCGCGGCCACGATACGTTCGGACGCGTCAGAGCTAAGAACCGGTACCGCACGACCTTCCGCAACCGCTATGGAATCTGAAATCGATAGGGTTCCGGTGATCTCGACGATCTTGGAAGCGGATCCTGGATCGGCAAAGCCCGCGGTGTTTTCGAGCATTCAGTGGTCTCCCGCACTCCGCTCAGTTCGTTTCAAACCCACGTTTGCGGGTGCCTTGGTTAACAGCACATCAACTGACGTCTGAGAGCACAGTTTTTTTGGAGATTTAAGCAAAGTCTAAGAATTCAATACTGGTTTGGAATGACTGCAGCGAAGGTTTGTTAAGGGGCATATGCCAAAAGCCCTTTGCGTGGGTTCGCGCTCCGGATTCGGTAGGACCCATAGGCAACAGGAGATGCGCAATGGATGATATCGGTCGCCTGAAGAAGGCGAATGGACGGTATGAATTCAGCTTTGACGAGCTGAATCTGGTCGTTCGCGGCGCCCATGCTGAATGGGTGCTCGAAGCGGCAACAGAAATTATCACTCAGGCCAATCAAGCTGACATGGAAGGTCAGATCAGTGAGATTGAAGCCCTGATGGAGATGGGTGAGGCCGATGAAATCGACCTCGACATTCTGAAGGACGAACATCAATCGCGGTTTGAGCGAATGCCGCAATGCGTGGTGTCAATGGGCGATATGGACTATCGCTGGATCGCGCCCGAGGGTCGCGAGGTCTCAGACGATAACCCTGCGAGCCGAAACAGTATGGAGCGCCTGATAGATCAATCGGCGACCCGTAACGATACATTCCAACAGAACGTGGACGGCGCTTACGATCGCGCTCCAAACGACTAATTCCGAAGTAGAGGACTGGGTAAATGGACGTCATTCCTTTTGGTACGAACGATATCGACAATATTCTGCAGGCCGAGCCGCGACGCGCAGAATATCTTCCCTTCGGTGCCGTCATGGTCGATCGCACCGGCAAAATCCTGAAGTACAACAAGGCTGAAGGTCTTATTGCTGGTCGAGATCCTTCCAGCGTGATGGGCAAGAACTTCTTCAACGACATCGCGCCCTGCGCGAAGGGCAAACGGTTCCATAGCGAGTTCATCAAGTTCGCGAAGACGGGCCAGGTCAACACGCTGTTTGACTATCAGTTTGCTTACAAGGGTGCCAATGTCAAAGTAAGAATCCACTTAAAAGCATCAAATGATGGCAACTGTTGGATATTCGTCAAGCGCACTTGAATTAAGTGACCTGACGATCAACACTTTCGGGTGGGTTCAGAGAAATGACCGGACAACAGTCTAGCAGCGTGTTCATCCACGACGATCTGCGCGTTTTGTTCCGGGCACGGCGGGGGGGGCACCCATCGGGTGCTCCTGTTGCCCACGCGCTCTCCCGCATTCCGTTTGTGCCAGCTACGCCGAATTCAGATGAGGTAATGCTTCTGTCTGCTCAGGCAGACGTGGTCGATGATGGAACCAACCTGTTGTCAGGTGCCTATACTCGTTATCGGCTACGCTGCGACGGCAAACGGCCAATAGTGTTCGAGGGAATACTGTTGGTGGATCGATCGATCGACACCTTGGTGAGCAGCGGATCCGTGCCAATTCGTCAGGAATTCTCGATCTATCTTACCTCGGCTGGTAAGGTTTATGCGAGGATAGCAATGCTCGTACCCGACGGCGTCACCGCGTGTCCGTTGCACAAAGTAGCAGCCCTATCGTCGGCAGCTGATCTTGATCAGTTTATTGCACGCTACGAACCCGCTGAAGGTTGGTCATGGCTGGCCTTCGACACCGTCTCTTCTGCTAGCTCACACAACGAGATGCTAGCATCTCTGCGCTTGGACTTCAGCCGGCTCCTGACTGCTGCGCTGGGTGCTGGGCCCATCCATCTTCACTCATGATACGGGAAGTTCTCACATGAATCAGATGTCTCCATTTGAAATGCAGGACACCACGATGGAGAATGACTCCATTCCGATGACCATGCCGCCAATGCAGTACAAAATCATGCGCACTGGGCAACGACCGTTGATCTTTGACGGAACCGAGCTCTGCATGGCCATGAACTTCATCCCTGGCGCCCCGTATTGGTTCGAAATTAACATCTATCGGACAGCTAATCAGACCTTTGTAGCCGCAGTGAAAATCTTCTTCGCCGACGAGAATGCTCGTGATCGCGCGAAAGCGTGGGAGTTCGCTTCTTTCGACGAGGTCATGGAGACTCTCGAGAGCTATGATGCGGCAGCGGATATGCGGGTCGACAGCTTTGCAGACGACGCTTCCCTCAGCGCGGTCGAACTGGCGGCTTTGGGATATTCGCTAATGGCCAGAGCGAAGGCGGCGCGTGACCAGTACGCAGGTCTTCTGGGCGAGATCCTTCACGAAGTTGATGTCCACTGATCATTCAGGACGTACAGCTAACCCGGCGCGCTGCGTACGCGCCGGCTTCTTTCGATCCAATCGTGAAGCATTGAGGCGCTATGATTGAGACCCGTCTATTGGGTGATGAAGTGCCCACGCCGTTGCAACCGAGACTAGGAATGCTTCTGAAGGGACGCGAGAATGCCCTTTTCCGCCCAGTTACTGCTTTACTGGCGCGCGAACTCGGGCGGATTCGCGGACAGGCCGTTCCGGTAGCCGAGACTAACAGTTGGACGAGTAAGACTGCCGTCAACGACGATGAAATGGGTGTCGACAGCCTTGCGCTGCTCGAACTCGTCGCCGCGATCAATCGAATATTTTTGCTACACCGTACCGGGGTCGAGGATTACTTGTTAATTCATCGCCAACTTGGAGAGTGGTGCGAGATCATTGCGAACGGGTTCCGCCAGCTTCCAGATGCCGAGCCCGAGCAAATCGTCTTCGAAACCTCAGGTTCTACCGGTGTGCCAAAGCAGATAGTGCACAGCGTAGAAGACCTGGTCGAGGAAGTGTCAACTCATCCTCAAATCTTCGGGGAGGTTTCGCGCGCGGTTGCGCAGGTGCCAGCACATCACATCTATGGATTTCTGTTCACCGTCTTGTCGCCGCTTGTCAATGATTGGCTGGTGCTTGATCTTGCCTCAAAGTCTCCGGGCGCGCTGGCACGTGAAGGCCACGCAGGAGATTTGATCATCGGCACCCCTTTCACTTGGGGTTTGCATCTGAAGTCGGGGGCATCAATCCCGGCTGGGTGTACCGGTGTGACTTCTACGGCGCCTGCGCCGTCTGAGCTTTGGCCTCAAGTGCAGCAAAGTGGGCTTGGACGCCTCGTCGAGGTGTATGGCTCCACCGAAACGCTCGGGGTCGGGTTGCGTGATGCGCCCGACGCTCCCTTCGAATTCTTGCCGCATGTGCGACCGGTCGAGCGGTCTGGTGATACAATCCCGGTTACTCAGCTGACTCGTCGAGTAATTGAGCCACCGGATCAGATTAAAAGTATTAGTGAAGATAGTTTTCAGGTTCTGGGTCGTAAAGATAGTGCAATACAGATCGGCGGTGTGAACGTCTTTACAAATTATGTTGAGCAGGTTCTCCGGACAGCGCCTGGCGTCGCTAGAGTTGCTGTCCGGCAAACGAATGATCGCGCTAATCGGCGCCTCAAAGCATTTATCGTTCCCGAAGATATTAGATGGGCATCTCATCATGACGAATTCAAGCGCAGAGTCGCGAAGTTTGCTCTTGAAAATCTCTCTGATCCTGAGCGACCTGTATCTTATCGCATCGGCGAAGATTTCCCAGTAAGCATAGAGCCCAAACGAAAATTATTGTGAATGATTTTAGATGGTTACGATTCGCTCTCGCTGCGACAGCCGAAAAGTATCATTCTCTACGTTCTGTGCCCATAGATGGGATTCGCGACGCTGCGTTTATCTTCTTCACATCTGCAACCGAGCAGGAGGTTTCAATGCTGCGCCATGAACTGACCGACGAAGAATGGGCGATCATGCAGCCGTTGCTGCCAACGAAGGTGCGGGGCGTGCCGCGGGTCGATGATCGCCTTTTGGAGTGGGAGTTCCCCCGGTTTGGTGGACTGCTATAGGCTTACAGTTTGAAGCCCTCCGGGGTTGGTTCTTTTGTATTCGACCGGTGACTTGTAGCCAAGCGTCGAATGGCGTCTGGCGGGATTGTACCATCCTTCGATGAACGTGAAGATCGTCATGCGAGCCTCAGCCTTGGTGCGGAACGACCGGCGCTGGAGCAGTTCGCATTCGAGCGTGGCGAAGAAACTCTCGCACATGGCGTTGTCGTAGGCATCGCCGACCGACCCCATGCTTGGCCGAACCTGTGCTTCCTTGCACCTCAACCCATAGGCTACGGACGTGTATTGAGAACCCTGGGCCGAATGATGGATGACATTGTTTCGGAGTTCCGGACATTCCTGACTTATCCGCCCCATAAAGCAGATTATGTTGCGGATAAGGATTGTGGTAAAATGAGAAAAATTTTGAGGAGAAATAAATGAATGATGTTCTTGGTTTCGGCAATATCGCCGAACAGCTTGGTAAGCTTCTACGCAATCTCGTTGGATTTGAACGTAATCGTCTTGCTGAGCGCCAGAGTGGAGCCAAGGCGATCATTGAAGCCTGTACAGCGACGAGGCTGCTGACCCAGGCGTTGGATAAGGGTCAAGACGCTGCCTTGGATGGAAAGATCAACACCCACTCGGTTAGTGAGCTGCGGGGGCAAAGCTGCTGAGCTAATCGCGCCGTTCAGCCCCGACACCTACGAAGAACTGTGGATCAAAGCATATGCTTGGCAAACAGGACAATGGGATCATAAAGCGTTTGCAGACAGCCCGGTGCCTCGGCAGGTGGAAGATATTGTGGCGGAGGCATTGAAGATCGTTCCTGGGTGTTGCGGTAGACCCGAGCAGCGGCTAGCCTCTTGCGGCCTCCTTCATGGACTATGCAATGCCGCGGGCCGATGACCTACCTTCCTTGGATGTCAGCTATTTGCGGACGCGTTGCACGACAAATCCACTAGGCGTGAAGGGCGCGGCAGAAGCATCAGTTGTCGGCGCCCCCGCTGCGCTCGCGAATGCAGTCGTCGAAGCGCTATGGCCATATGGAGCGCGCCAGTTCGACGGCGCCGCGACGCCAGAGAGGATCTGGAAGGCGTTGCAGGGCTGAACGGCCCAGAAATGCTATCGGTCGACGTCTTCATCTTCGCGATCGCAGCATCGAAAATCCGACTTTACTATAGCCCACCTTGAAGAGATATTCCGTCGGCCGGTGTGCGCCAAATTTGGAGAGCCCCCACTGAGTGGCCCAAACAGAATGTTATTGCATGAGGGGTGTGTGGTCCATCGGGATGATGCTCTCTGGAGCTGGGGGTCGGTAGCCAAGCGCGCTGTGCGGGTGGACCGTGTTGTAGTGACGCCGCCATTGTTCGATCAGGATCTGAGCCTCGCGGAGCGAATAGAAGATCTCGCCGTTCAGAAGTTCATCGCGGAACCGGGCGTTGAAGCTCTCACAGTATCCGTTCTCCCAGGGCGATCCCG
>JBHJIZ010000068.1:0-42374 GCA_050043005.1 Paracoccaceae bacterium | reverse complement strand
CGCAAAACTATCTCGGCAATGCGCTGCCAGTTCAGGCTGAGCGGGCGGAGGGCAAGGCGCGCCTGACCCTGCTGGCCGAGGCCGTCACCGCCTATCGCGCTGCACTGGAGGTCCGCACGCGGGACGCGATGCCGGTGGACTGGGCCATGACCCAAAACAATCTCGGCAATGCGCTGTCAGTTCAGGCTGAGCGGGCGGAGGGCAAGGCGCGCCTGACCCTGCTGGCCGAGGCCGTCACCGCCTACCGCGCCGCGCTGGAGGTCCGCACGCGCGACGCGCTGCCGGTGCAATGGGCCATGACCCAGAACAATCTCGGCAATGCGCTGAATGATCAGGGCATCCGGGCCGAGGGCGAGGCGAGCCTGACCCTGCTGGCCGAGGCCGTCACCGCCTATCGCACAGCACTGGAGGTCCGAACGCGGGACGCGATGCCAGTGGGCTGGGCCATGACCCAGAACAATCTCGGCGCAGCACTTCAGGAGCAGGGCAGCCGCGCCGAGGCTGAACCGGGCCTGACCCTGCTGGCCGAAGCCGTCACCGCCTACCGCGCCGCGCTGGAGGTGCGAACGCGCAACACGATGCCGGTCCAATGGGCCGAGACGAACAAGAATCTCGCGATCGCGTTTGAGGCGATGGCCGACCCGGAACCGGGCCGGGCGGCAGCGCATCTGAAACAGGCACTAACCCATGTTGATCTGGCGCTGGAGGTCTTTGATCCCGAGCACATGTCTTTTGAGTACCAGAGTGCAACCAGAGTGCGCGAGCGCATTCAGGAGTAGCTGGCGGTGTTTGGCATTGACGGCTGACGCTGCTTCGGTCCCGGGCGGAGACCCGAGACCTCGCTGATTTAGACGCGAAGTTCGTCGAGGCCCCGGATCAAGTCCGGGGTCGAGCCAAGAGAGGGCCGGATTGCTAGCCCTTCGGCAGAGCCAGACGGATCACCCCGCGCGCGTCCTGCGGTGCAATGACCTCCCCCTTGCGGCGGATCTCCAACCGGCCCTGATGCACCAAGGATTTGGCGACCTCGCGGACCGGGGTCATCAGGCGGCGCCAGTGGTCCGGGTCGAGCCTGCGGGCGGCCTCGGACGGGCAGATCGTCTTGCCGGGATCCCGCTCGGCCAGCACGTCCAGGATCGCGGCGGCGATCTCCTCAGGCGACGGATTGCGGGGTTTCGGGGTGCCGCGCGGGCTGCCCGTGGTCCTTGATTTCAATCACGAAGTCCGCGGCTGCGCTTCAGGATATCCCAGGCGCGGATAACCCGGCCCAGCCGCGCCTCGTCGGTGCGGTTGCCGCCATTGTTGTCCGGGTGCAGGTCCTTGACCAGTTCGCGGTAGCGGGTGCGCACCTCGGCCCGGGTCTCGACCTCGTGCGGCAGGCCCAGCGTGTCCATCGCCCGCTGCTCGTCCTTGGTCAGCAGTTTGAAGCGGCGCTTGCGCTGCGTCTTGTCGCCAGGGTTCTGCGTGGCGTTCTCGCCCAGCACGTCGTGCGGGTCCTTGAAACCCCAACGATTCCAGGCATTTCCATTGGCGTGCGGCGACTGGCCCGGATGGCGCTGTCCGTCCTTGAGGTTCCAGGTCGGACGCTCCCACGTGCGGTCGGCGACCATCTGCGCTTCCAGATCCTCCTCGGTCCAACCCGAGAAGAAGTTCCACGACTTGTTGTATTCCCGCACGTGATCGAGGCAGAACCAGCGGAAGTCCTGCAAGCGTTCCGGGGATTCGGGCGCGCGGTAGGCGGCCTTCTCCTCGCAGCCCGGCCATTCGCAGGTGCGGGTCTGCCCGTCGACGGCGCCGGACATGCCCTTGCGCCGCGAACGACGTGCCTTGTCCGCGGTGACAGAGATGTCGTAGTCAAAGATCGAACGCGGTGGCATGCGCGCGGTTTCTCCTTCCGATTCCTCCAAATGTAGCCGATGGACTGTAACCAGCAACTTCAAAGAGGGGGTTGACGCCGCAATGAGCATGAAAGCCCAGATCGAATCCAAGCTGACCGAGGCGTTCGAGCCTGTCGAACTCGAGGTGATCGACGAGAGCGAGCAGCACCGCGGGCATGGCGGTTGGCGCGAGGGCGGCGAGACGCATTTCCGTGTGCGGATGGCGGCAGCGGCGTTTGCCGGGCAGTCGCGCGTGGCGCGTCAGCGGGCGGTGAATGCCTGTCTGGCCGAGGAACTGGCGACCACCGTGCATGCATTGGCGATGGAGTTGTCACCGCCGGATGCGTGAGCACCACGCGTTTCACCGCGAAGGGAGAACATAATGCGCCTGAAGATCGTCTTGCTGGTTGCCCCGGTCCTGCTGTCCGGCTGCGTGGCCACGACCATAGTGGGAACCGCTGTCGATGTGACGACGTCCGTGGTCGAAACGGGTGTTGACGTAACGACGGGTGTCGTCTCGGGCGCGGTGGATCTCGTCACCGGGGACGACGAGGATGACGACGCGGATTGAACCGCAGGCGTCTCAGCCCAGCCCTTGCGGTGCGCGCAGAGGACGCGCTGCCAGCGGTGCGGGATCAGCGGGCTCGTCGCGATGTGCGGCAAGACGGAAATCGTCATCCGGTGTTGGCTCCGGGGTGTTCTGCTGAGTTGGTGCGGGCTCGGGGAATGTTGCTGTAGGTTCTGGGGCATAGGCGTGTGGTGCTGCCGCTGCCGGGGCTGCCATGGCCGGTGCGGGACTGACGATGTCGGACTGAACTGCGCGGGCGTGCGATCCCGCCGGCTCTCCGCGCCGGAAGATCAGCACCGCGCGGTGGACTTCGTGGACCCGCCCGAACAAACCGGATTTCTCTTCGACCGGCACCAAGTCGGTGCGCAGATACTCCCATCCGCCGACGGCTTCCTGGGCGATGATATCCTGCATGGCTGCGGCGACGCGATCGGTGCGCGTCTTGGCGCCGCGCCGACGTTTGGCCTTCTCAGGTGCTCCGACGCACTTGTACTCGTAAGCCATATGCCCCCCGGTCTTCCCGTTCTTCGACTCGCCCCACTCCGGTGCCCTCTATTCAGCAGATGCCGGGCACAGGCACAAGAGGCAGGCGCGTTCTGGCCCAAAAGCCGCAAGAAACTGCACGAAAATCGCTGATGGGGTCGCAGAGCGCGCGCGTTTCACCTGTGGTTAAGCGTGTTGTGGTGTCTGTGTCTCATGAGCTTCATGCGCTTTTCAGCGGCGCCTGCGGGGCGTCTGAGCGACCGAACCTTGCCGTGGGTCATCTTCGGCGAGCGGCCGGATTATCCGGACGGCCTGGAAGACAGCGCGCTCGCGGGCATCAATCTCGCGCAAATCGCCTCGTCGCCCGGTGCGCCGATGTTCGAGCCGGAATCGCTGTTCGGCGCGCATATGGCCGGTCAGGATTTGGGCTTTGCCGAGGATGGTCCGGTGGTGGTCTTCGTGCACGGGTTCGAGCACGAACCGCGGCGTCCCGTGCGTGCGCGTGCGCACAGAGACAATGCGCATCGATGCCTGTTCCATTTCGACGAACCGCCTGGCGGGACCGGGTCTCGTGAGGAACGGAAGGGACGGATTACGCCGTGGTTCGCCCGGGCGATGCTGAAGAAGGGACGTGGGCAGCCCGAGGCTTGTACCGGGCTGGCGGTGGGATATTCGTACGCGTCCTATGGCGGTTGGCCTGATCCGTACTTGCCGGATCTCAAGACCCGTTTGATGACAAAAACCGGGATCAGACGGCGGCGGCAACCGCCCGAACCTTATGTGAATGCCTACCGGGACGCCGAGAATGCCGGCCTCGGCCTGGCGGCTGTGATGACCCAGTTGAGAGCGCGTCTGGATCACGCCGGGCTCGAGGACCGACCGCTCGACATCGTATGCCACTCGCTCGGGGCACGCGCTGTGATGTCGGCACTGGCGATGATCGCCTCGCGTTGGCCGAACGACACGACGCTGTCGCGGATCGACCGGGTGCTGATCATGGGTGGCGCATGCTACTGGGGACAAGCCGCTGTCGCCCTGGCAAACATCACCTTCGCTCAACCCAACTTCCGCCCGCAGTTCTTCAATTTCACCTCGCGCAATGACGATGTGCTGAATTTCCTGGCGACACGATCGACGGCACGGTCGGCACGGGACGAGGCCATCGAAGATCTCAGTCTTGAATGGCCGGATACGCGCCTTCTGATGGGCGGGCGCACGATCGGGCGCAACGGCGTCCCACCCCACAAGCTCTACGAATTCTTCGGGGAGCCGTATGTCGACTGGATCGACATTCCGCTCGATAGTGGTCGAGTGCAGCGTTGGGCGCGCCGCAGCAAAATCAACCTGAAGGGCAAACGCGGACTGCTCGGTGACCATTTCGTACAGTACAGCCATCCAGGCAACTGGAAGCTCTATCGCCACATCCTGCATGATCGCGACGACTGGACGGTCGCGCGCCTGCGGCAGGAACTCGGATAGCGGCTGCGCAGTCTCGTTCATGGCGTTCTGACCGCCTGTCAGCACCGTGCACAGTACCGCAACTTCGTGGTTTCACTTCCCTAATGCGATTCGTTCGAGCACAATTGCGCGGCTTTTTGAGAACGGGCGAATTTGACCATGACAGTTCTGCGATTTTCTGCCGCGAGAGATGGCGCACTCGGCAATGCGCTGGCACCCTGGAAACTGTTCGGCGAAACGACGCCTGCCGTCCTGGAAGGCGACGCGCGAAAGGGTGTCCGGCTCGACCAGATCTATCGCCAGACGGGTGGGCTGGCGTTTGCGGACCAGCCGATCTTTCGGGACGACTCACGACTGGCCGCACATTTTGATGCAATTCCAGACAGTGCCTTGGGCGATCCAGACGGCCCGGTTGTGATCTTCGTGCACGGGTTCATGTTCGAGGTCAGGCGCAAGCTGAAGGCGCGTCTCGAAAGTGACAATCCGCATCGCCGGTTGTTTCATTTCGAGGAACCGGGCAGCCAAAGCGACGAGCACGACACCCGGATGACGCCTTGGCTGGCACGGGCATTGTGTCCGAACGGCATGGGAGATGTCTCGCAGGCAAGGGGCCTCGCGGTCTGTTTCGGGTATGCCAGTTACGGCGAGACCGTCAGCGACGAGAGCCCGGGGATGCTGGATTTCCTCGACTCGGTCATCGATTTCGTCAATCCGCTGGGGCGGCCGACGAATTTTTATGCGCTGGCCTATATCGACGCGATGATCGCTGGGCACGCGCTGGCCGCGGTCCTGGTACATCTCGCTCGACGGCTGAAAGCCGTGGGACGCGGGCATCAGCGGATCGACATCATCTCGCACAGCCTGGGCACCCGCACGGTCCTGAAGGCGATCGAGGCGCTTGCGCTGCGCTATCCCGCGCCGGACAAAGTTCTGGAGCAGGTCGGCAAGGTCATCCTGCTGGCCGGTGCCTGTCTTTGGGAGCAGGCGGGGAAAGCACTCGACCGGATCGATCAGGCAGACCCGGAACAGCGCCCCGAGTTCTTCAACATTTTGTCGCGCGCCGACGAGGTGGTGCGGATCCTCGGGTCACGGGCCTCCCTGAGGGTCGCGCGCGAGGAAGCCGGGCTCGAGGTCAACGACGTGGATCGGGCGGCCGCACTGCTTCAGGGTGCGGGCCTGCTGGGACGCGAGGGCAAGCCGCCGCAGAAGTTCTATCCTAGCGCGGATTCGGCCTATTCGGATTGGGTCGATATCGACCTGCACAGCGATGCGGTGAAGTCCTGGGGTTTCATGCATGGTCTCGAATTGGACGGCGACCGCCCGTTCCTGCAGGGCGATCACTGGGTTCACTTCACGCACAGGCCGAATTGGGAGCTCTACCGGAGGATCCTGGACGGCGGGTCCGGCTGGACCGCACGCGAGCTTGCAGCATCCGTCGGATAACGTGCCCCTCGCGCCACCGCGAAAGGCTTACTCGATGCCGAGCTTGTCCTTCACGATCTGCTGCACGGCTTGCGGGTTGGCTTTGCCTTTGGACGCTTTCATGACCTGACCGACGAACCAGCCGGACAGTGTCGGCTTGGATTTGGCCTGTTCGACCTTGTCGGGGTTGGCGGCGATCACCTCGTCAACGACCGCTTCGATCGCACCGGTGTCCGTGACCTGTTTCATGCCGCGTGCGTCGACGATCTCGGCCGGCACGCCGCCCTCAGCCCAGACGATCTCGAACAAATCCTTGCCGATCTTGCCTGAAATGTCGCCCTTGGCGATCAGATCGATGATCCCGCCGATCTGCTCGGGGCTGACCGGGCTGTCATCGACGGTCTTACCGTCCTTGTTCAAACGCCCGAAGAGTTCGTTGATCACCCAGTTGGCCGCGGTCTTGCCGTCGCGGCCTTCAGCGACTTGTTCGAAGAATGCCGCATCGGCCACGTCTGCCGTCAGGACGCTCGCGTCGTACTCGGTCAGGCCGTAGTCCGCGACAAACCGTGCTTTCTTGGCGTCCGGCAATTCCGGCAACGCGCCCGCGATTGCGTCCACGGTCGCCTGCTCGATCTCGAGCGGCAGGAGGTCCGGGTCGGGGAAATACCGATAATCGTGCGCTTCTTCCTTCGAGCGCATCGACCGTGTCTCGCCCTTGCCCGGATCGTAGAGCCGCGTCTCCTGATCGACCGTACCGCCGTCTTCCAGGATCGCGATCTGGCGCCGGGCCTCGTAATCGATGGCCTGCTGGATGAACCGCATCGAGTTCATGTTCTTGATCTCGCAACGCGTGCCCAGATGCCCGAAGTCCCCGGTCTCGCGATACTTCTCGTACTGCCCGGGCTTGCAGACCGAGACGTTCACATCGGCGCGCAGCGACCCTTCCTGCATGTTGCCATCGCAGGTGCCAAGATAGCGCATGATTTGGCGCAGCTTGCGGACGTACTCCGCCGCTTCCTCGGGCCCGCGAATGTCGGGGCGCGAGACGATCTCCATCAAGGCCACACCCGTGCGGTTCAGATCGACAAACGACATGGCCGGGTCCATGTCGTGGATCGACTTTCCGGCATCCTGTTCGAGGTGGATCCGCTCGATCCGCACGCGCCGCGCAACGCCGGGCTCCATATCAACGATCACTTCACCCTCGCCAACGACCGGATGCTTGAACTGGCTGATCTGATAACCTTGCGGCAGATCCGGATAAAAATAGTTCTTGCGGTCGAACACGCTGCGCAGGTTGATCTGCGCCTTCAGACCAAGACCGGTCTTGACCGCCTGCTCGACACAGAACTTGTTGATGACCGGCAACATCCCGGGCATCGCCGCGTCGACCAGGCTGACATTGGCATTCGGCTCGGCCCCGAACGCGGTCGACGCACCCGAGAACAGCTTGGATTTCGAGGCCACCTGCGCGTGCACCTCCATCCCGATAACCAGTTCCCAATCGCCTTTTATCCCCGCGATCACCTTCACGTCCGGTTCGCGGAATGCCAGCTCGCTCATGCCAATCGCCCTGCTGATGGTGCCATCCCAGCGACTTACGCCCGGAAAGGACGCTTGGCAACGGGCCACACACGCGGTTATCTGGCGCCGTACGATGGTTTGCATCCTGAACAACCACACGTTTGACGATCGGCGCTCGGGGGCGCGCGCCGGATCCTGCAAAAGTAGCGCGTGGACCGTTTGGGCAGAGGGGGAGTCAATGCTCAGAACAATCGCCGCGGCTTGCGTTGCCGCAGTCATCGCCGTGCCCGCAAGTGCGGATGCCTTGAAGGAGATCCTGGACCGTGGATCGATCAAGCTCGGGATCCGGTCTTCGGCGCCGCCGTTCTCCTATCTTGACGGCAATGGAGCACCTGCCGGACTGGCCGTGAGCCTGTGCAACGCCGTCGTCCGGGAAATCGCACGGCACCAGAAGATCAGGCTCGGCATCGAGTACAAGGTCCTCGATGCCAAGCAACGCTTTCCAGCACTGATCAATCGTGAGACCGACCTGCATTGCGGACCGGCCTCGGCCACGCTGGAACGGCGTAAAACGCTCGACTTCTCGATCATCTATTTCGTGGACGGTGCCGCAGCGGCGGTTCGCCCGGACGGCAACTTTGATACGATCTTCGACACGGACGGTGGCACGTTCGGCGTGCTCGGCGGGACCACGACCCTTGGCGTTGTTCAGGATCTGGTCGCGCGCAACAGTCTGAATGCAACAATCAAGCAATTCGACAGCCACGGGGCCGGCTTGTCCGAGCTCGCGGCAAGCGAAATCGATGTCTACTTCGGCGATCAGGCCATTCTGTTCTTCCAGATCGAGCGGCTTGGCCTGATCGACGATGTTCAGGTTTTCGAGGATGTCTTCAGCTTCGAGCCCTACGCAATCGTCATGAAGCGCGGCGAGGACGATTTGCGCTTGGCCGTGGATCGAGCGCTATCGAAGATCTACGAGACGGGGCTGATCTATCAGATGATCCTGAGCGAGCTCGACAATTACCCGCTGTCGACCGAGGCGAAGACGCTTTACTTGGTGGTCGGCCTGCCGGAGTGATCTGCGCAGCGTAGGGTGGGCGCACCGCCCACGAGTGTTGCAGTCGGCGCGCCCCGCCTTACCCTTCGATCGCCTCCCACACGGCGACCTGGCGCATGACCTGCCGCACGCGCGTGAGCAGGCACAACCGGTTGCGCCGGACGATCTGATTGTCGGCGTTCACCGTCACCTGATCGAAGAATGCGTCGATCGGTGCGCGTAGCTTGGCCATCTCGCCCATGGCGGCGGTGAAGTCTTCTGCTTCTAGCGCGTTGGCAATCGCCGGTTCCGCCGAGTCCAAGGCTGCGAACAGGGCGCGTTCCTCGTCCTGTTCGGCGAACTTCTCTTCCGCGCCGCCAGAGTACTCGACCCCATCCTTCTTTTCCTCAGCGGCAACGATGTTCGAAGCACGCGTGTACCCCGCCAACAGGTTCGCTCCGTCTTCCGTGTCGACGAACGCCTGGAGCGCTCGAACCCGGTTCACGAGCAGCACCAGATCGTCCTGACCGCCTAGGTCGAAACAAGCCTGGATCACGTCGTGTCGGATGCCTTGATCGCGGAGGTAGGTTTTGAGGCGGTCGGCAAGGAATGACAGGAGATCGTCAAGTTTGGAATAAATTTGCTCTAGGATACCAGCTTGGTCTGCATAAACGTTGTCAATCGCCGCACGAGCTCGCTGCTCAAAGAACTCTTCGGCAAGTTTTACTTCCCCAGCATCTACGAGGGCGTTTTTTGCGGTCTCAACAATATCGTACTCATCAGTGGACCCGGTTCGACCGGTGTGACCTGAGATTCTTTTGCCTAGCAGCGGGAGCAGCATGATCCTTACATTTGTTTCCAACACTGTCCTGATAATCCCCAACGCCGCCCGTCGCAGCGCAAATGGGTCCTTCGAGCCAGTCGGCTTCTCGTCAATCGCCCAGAAGCCGGTCAGCATATCGATCTTGTCGGCCAGGGCCACAGCGACGCTGATAGTCTCAGAAGGGACATCATCAGACGGCCCCAGTGGCGCATAGTGCGCCTCGCAGGCAGCCGCGATCTCTGCCGCCAACCCGGCGTGCTCGGCGTAATAGCGGCCCATGATCCCTTGAAGCTCCGGGAATTCGTAGACCATCTGGCTCGACAGGTCCGCCTTGCAGACCATTGCGGCCTGGCGCGCGGCCTCGGGATCGGCGCCGACGGAAGGCGCTATCTCTGCCGCCAGCGCAGCTACACGCTCGATCCGTTCCCATTGCGTGCCGAGCTTGTTGTGGAACGTGACCGATTTCAGCGGTTCAGCCAGCGCCGCCATGCCGCCCGCCTTCACGGTGCGCATATCGTTCTCCCAGAAGAACTTCGCATCCGAAAGCCGCGCCGCCAGCACCTTGCCATTGCCTGCCAGGATCGTCGCACCGCCATCGGCAGCCTGGGTGTTAGCGACGGTTATAAACCGCTCGATCCGGCCGGATTTCGGATTTCGGACCGAGAAGAATTTCTGATGCTCCTTCATCGAGGTTTGCAGCACCTCGGGCGGCAGATCCAGAAACTCCTCTCCAATCTCGCCCATCAAAGTCACCGGCCACTCGACCAATCCGGCAACCTCGGCGAGCAAGCCCTTGTCGGCTACGACCTCCATCCCCTGAGCGAAGGCAAGGTTTTGCGCGTCCGCCTCGATCCGAGCGACTCGCTCGGCCGGATCCAGGATCACCTTGGCCGTTTCCAGCTTCGCCGCATAATCGTCGAAGCTCGACACCTTGATTGGCGCTGGTGCGTGGAAGCGGTGGCCATAGGTCACGTCACCGGCGCGTATGCCATCGATCTCGAGCGGCACGGTCTCGACCCACGCCTCGTCACTCAACACGCACAGGATTGAATGCAAAGGCCGCACCCAGCGCAAGGTTCCCACGCCCCAACGCATCGATTTCGGCCATGGGAAGTTCCGGACCGCGTGTTCGACTGCCTCGGCGATCACGTCCGCCGCCGGACGGCCCTGCCGCTTCATGACGGCGAAGTAGACCTGCCCCTTCTTGTCGTCGCGGACTTCGAGCTGATCCTTCTCCAACCCTGTCGATCGCAAGAAACCGGCCAGCGCTTTCTCTGGCGCATCGGTCCGCGGTCCCTTGCGTTCCTCGACTGTGTCCGGCGTCACCGTGGGCAGCCCGGACAGCGCAAGAACCAGACGCCGCGGCGTCGCGAAGGCGCGGCCCCCGGCATAGGTCAGCCCCGCCTCGACCATGTGGTCGGTGACCAACTTCTTCAGATCCTCGGCGGCACGGGTCTGCATCCGCGCAGGGATCTCCTCGGAGAACAGCTCGAGCAACAGGGCGGGCACGGAAGTCGCCTCTCGATATCGGGTGGTCGTTGCGGGCCGCGTCTTAGACGACGGCCACGGGAAAAGCGAGGGCTCTTCCCGTCGCGCTCAGGTCGCCTGCCAAAGGCTTAGTTCCGACGCACCACACAGTTCACGCCGGCCCGCCGGATCCGGGCACACAACTGCCGTGCCGCCACACGGCTTTGAGCACCGACGCGCGCCGAGTAAAGCCGTCGGCCCGCGACCTTCCGCGACCGAACAACAATTGCACCGCGCCCGCCAATCACATGCGATGCCCGTGCCCGCGCGCGGCGGAAGGCCTTCACTGCGGCACGTCTGGAAATGCCTGCCGCGATCTGCACGCCCCACGGCGCGCGTGCAACGGCGCCCATCGCGCGGGTCGCAATGATTGGCAATGCTCGGCATCCCTCGTCGAAGCTCTTGCCCTTCTCAAGGGGCTTGTGCTCAACCTCGCGCGCCATGTTGCGAAACCACTCGACTGGACGGTGGGTGATCGACTGCACGTAGTCTACGGTCTCGCCCGGCAAGCGACCGCCCTTTGCCAGCCACTTCGCCACACGGTTCGGTCCGCCATTGTACGCCGCTGCGGCGAGCCCGAAATTGCCAAACTGCGCACGCAGATCTGCCAGAAAAGACGCCGAAGCCGGAAGCGCCTGCACCGGATCCCAGGGATCCTTCAATCCGCGGATCCGTGCTGTTGCCGGCATGAATTGCGCGATTCCCTGAGCGCCGACCGGGCTGAGCGCTTTGATGTCGAACCGGCTTTCCTTCCAGATCAGACGCGCGAAGAACTCCTCGGGGAGACCGTAATCCCGGGCGTTCGCCTTAATCAGATCGCAGATCCGCGCCGTATCGAACCCATCGCCCGGTTTCACGAGGCCCGCGGGCCTGGACTTTGGAACAGCAAAGACAGGCCATGTGTCGGCTGAAGTTGCAGGACCGGCACTGAGCCCGCAGGTCAGAGCAGCACCCAACAGAACGTGCCAGCGTGCGGCCAAAATCCTGACGCCGCCAATCCGCAGGATTGGCAGAGTTGGGATTTTCTCCGCGCGCAGAAGAAGGCGTGCGCGCGTTAGCGCGCTCAATTTAACTCGAAGCCCCAGAGCCCCGGTCTCAGCGGCTTGCGCGGGCCCGATCGCGGCGTGAGGACATCGGCTGGAAGGCGACCGCCACATGATATTCGCAGTACGGCTTGCCGGGCACGCAGTCCAGCCCACAGAACGCGAAGCTCTCTTCGGTCGGATCGCCGATCGGCCACTTGCACGTCCGCTCGGTCAGATCCAGCAACGGGATCCGCTTGGCGAACTTCTCGATCTCGGCCAGCGTTGCGCGCGCGGCCTCCTCTTCCGGGGTTGGCGCGCCCGGCGCCCGCGGTTGGGTGGCATCGCGGATCACAGGTGCCGTGCGTCGGACGACTGGCGCCGGGACCGGGGCGTCGGCCTTCACCGGTTCGGGTGCCGTCGGCTTTGCAGGCTCCGCCGCGGGCTTAGGCGCTGCGGTCGCCGCTTTGACTTTCGGCGCCTCGGCCGTTTTCGCCTCGTCACCGCTCGCGCGATTCGACAATCCAAGCCGGTGCACCTTGCCGATCACGGCGTTGCGCGTCACACCGCCCAGCACCTTGGCGATCTGGCTCGCACTCATACCTTCGGTCCAGAGTTCCTTAAGCTTCTCGACGCGCTCATCGGTCCAGGACATAGGCTTCTCCAAATTATGGCCCGGCGCGGCACCGATACGGACACACGAATTGCGGGCAACTGAGCCTCTATCATAAGAAGCGAAAGCTGCGTTACAAGGCGTCGCGGCGCCACGCAAGCCCAGCCGACCAGGAATCCCGCATGACCGAACTCAGCCCGTCCGACCCGCAGCGCCTGCCAAGACAGATGGGTGAGCGCCGGTTCGGGCGCACGAATTGGCTGGGCCTCTACACCCTGATCGAGCGCGAAGTTCGCCGATTCCTGAGCGTCTGGTCGCAGACCGTGCTCGCGCCAGTTGCAACCTCGGCGTTGTTCATGGTCGTCTTCACGATTGCCTTCGGATCGCGGCGCGGCGAGGTCCAGGGCGTGCCGTTCGAGCAGTTCCTGGCACCCGGTCTGCTGATGATGACTGTCATCCAGAACGCATTCGCCAACACGTCGTCCTCGATCATGATCGCCAAGATCCAGGGCAACATCGTCGATACGCTGATGCCGCCCCTTTCGGCGGGAGAGATCCTGATCGGCTATATTGCCGGCGGTCTGATCCGTGGCGTCGTGTGCGCGACAGTGGTTATGGCCGTCATCTTCCCATGGGCCGGGATCACGCCACAAAACGTGCTTTGGATGCTCTGGTTCGCACTCGCAGGGTCGGTGATGATGGGGCTACTAGGACTGCTGGCCGCCATCCACGCCCAGCGTTTCGACCAGATGTCGGCCATCACGAACTTCGTGATCACACCACTCAGTTTTCTGTCAGGCACGTTCTACTCGATCACTGCTCTGCCCGAGGCTTTCCGCGCGATCAGCCACATCAACCCGTTTTTCTACCTGATCGACGGGTTCCGGTTCGGCGCAATCGGCATCAGCGACTCGAGCCCCTGGATCGGTCTCGGCGTCACACTGGCGATCAACGTGGCACTCTGGCTCGTCGCGCTGCGGTGGTTGACCACCGGATACAAGCTGAAACCCTGAACAATCCCGACACCGGCAACCTTACCCGGCGGCAGTTTCCTGTTCGTGCTTCGGAACGTTCGCAAACAGCCGATCAAGAAATCCGTTGAACCATGCGCCCATCACCGGGTCATGCACCGGCAGCAATGCGTCCTGATCTTCCCGCGTCTGAGCGCCCGGTTTGCCGTAATGCGCCCAGTCGCCGTTCTGCCAACGCCGGAACCCTGCCTCCACGACCTCGGCGTGGAACTGAAACGCATAAGCGTTCGGTCCGGCCTGCATCGCCTGGTTCGGAAAAAGCTCGGACCCAGCCAACCGTGTTGCTCCGGCCGGGATCTCGAACCCGAGAAAGTGCGCCTGCAAGACACGCAGATCCTCCGGGAAGAAGGCCCGGCCTGCCTCGGTCGGTGTGACCGCGTAGTAGCCCCACTCGTACACTTCCGGGTTCAGCGGGCCACACCCAGCTCCCATCACATGCGCCATGGTCTGTGCGCCCTGGCAAATACTAAGAATCGGCGTCTCCGCCTTCAGGCAGGCTTCAACCCATCGATTTTCCTCGTGCAGGAACGGATGCAGATGCTCCTCGAAGACATTGAACTTGCCACCATAGACGACCGTGCCCAGCACCGATCCATCGACGTCCGGCAATGATTCGCCGCGGTAAGGCCGAAAAACTTCGAACGGAACACCATGGCGCCGCAACCACAGCGTCACCCGATCGTCCATCGGATCGTCCTCGTGCCGGACAAGAATAACGCGTTCCATTGCACCGTCTCCAAGACTAGGCCGCGCAATGCGGCACAAAGATCGGACTTGCCTTCCGCGCCCTACCGCCGCTAACCGGCGGGCACCCATACTGGTTCCTGTCGGAGCATTCCGCGCATGAAAAATCAAGGTGGAGTTGTCCGACCGGCAATTGCGCTGACGCTCACCTCCGCTGCATCCATGGCGTTGGAGATCGTGGCCGGACGTGCTTTGGCACCCTATGTCGGGATGTCGCTCTACACCTGGACCATCATCATCGCGGTGGTGCTGGCGGGCCTGTCGCTGGGACATTGGATCGGTGGGCTTTGGGCAGATCGGACAAACCGGCCGGAACGCGCGGTTGCCTGCTCGCTGACGTTCGCAGCTTTGACAACGCTGGGCAGCCTCGCCGCGTTGAGGTTTGCCGCGTCTTTCGCGCAGGGCGTCGATCCGATCGAGCAGATGACGCTCCTGGCTGTCACGGCTTTCTTTCTGCCCAGCGCCTTTGCCGGGTTGTTGGCGCCGCTCCTGACGGTGATCGCGCTACGCGCCGCGGACCCGGACAGGCAGGGCGGTGTACTCGGCCTGATGTTCGCGCTCGGCGCCATAGGTGCGATCGGAGGAACGGTTACCGCCGGGCTGGTCTTGATATCATGGCTCGGAACGGAACTGTCAGTCTTGGTGATCGGCTGCACCTACGCTTTACTGTCGCTGTTATTCTGGCCGCTGTGGCCCGGCCGGGCGATGGCGGGTCTTACGGTCATCGGTCTCCTTGCAACGTGGCCGGGCGTGTTCGCCCCCCGGTCGCCCTGTCTTACAGAAAGCGCCTACTTCTGCATCCGGGTGGACCCCGTGCCCGGCTATGGCGGCCCGGCGCGTGTGTTGGCGCTGGACCATCTCGCGCACGGTGTGAACGTCCGAGATGATCCGAAGTTGCTGATCTCGCCCTATGTACAAGGTGTCGACGAACTGGTGGCGCGCCGGTTCCCCGGCCCGGCTTTGGAGGCGTTCTTCGTTGGCGGTGGCGCCTATACGCTGCCACGTGCCTGGCAAGCCCGCTATCCGGAAGGGCGCTTCACCGTGGCCGAGATCGACCCGGCGGTGACCGAAACCGCGTCGGCAACGCTCTGGTATGACGGGGGCGACCGAACCGAAATTATCCACGGCGATGCCCGTCAGGTGCTCTCGCAGGGGCCTGAAGCCGAAACCTTCGATGTCGTCTTCGGCGATGCGTTCCATGACATCTCGATCCCGCAGCATCTGGTAACCGATGAGTTCCATGCCGAGGTCAAGGCCCGACTGAAGCCTGGCGGTCTCTATGTTCTGAACGTCGTCGACGCACTGCGCAGCCCGCGCTTCATGCTGTCTCTGGCTCAGACATTGCAAGCCCGGTTCGATCATGTGGAGCTTTGGCTCGACCGTGAGAGCGTTCAGCCGCTCGAGGCCCGGACCACATGGATTGTTCTTGCCTCGGACACACCGTCGGGCATCAATGACCACGCCGCGAGATCGGGCTTTGGACGCGACTGGGTACAGGTTCCGCTGGACGCCATGATCCGAACAATCGGCGCAGAGAACCTGGTGTTTCTGACCGACGACTTCGCTCCGGTCGACCGGCTGCTTGCACCGGTCTTGCTGGACGCATCTCTTGCCGAGGCAAAGCCAGGCTGAGCGCACCGCCCGAATTGACTTAATCGCCCCAATCCCGCATAAGATGCGCCTCGCCCCCGGGCATCCTGCCTTGGGGTGTTTTTCTTTTTGGGGCCATGCGAACGGCCCAAACCAGAGGAGACAGACCAGTGATCGCGCCCGTTATGCCAACTTATGCACGGGCACCGCTCGAATTCGAGCGGGGTGAAGGCGCCTGGCTGATGACTGCGGAAGGCGAGAAGTATCTCGACTTCGGCGCAGGCATCGCCGTGAATTGCCTTGGCCATGCCCATCCGAAGCTTGTCGAGGCTTTGGAGACGCAGGCGCGACGCGTGTGGCATGTCTCGAACCTGTACAACATTCCGCGTCAGCAGGAGCTGGCCGACAAGCTGGTCGCGAACACGTTCGCCGACACCATGTTCTTCTGCAACTCGGGTGCCGAGGCGATGGAACTCGCGATCAAGATCGCGCGCAAGCATTTCGACGCGAAGGGTCAGCCGGAGCGGGTCGAGATCATCACGTTCGAGGGCGCCTTCCATGGGCGGACTCTGGGAACGATCTCGTCTGCCTATATGAACCCCAAGCTGGTGGACGGTTTCGGCCCGCTGCTGCCGGGCTTCAAACAGGTGCCGTTCGGCGATCATGATGCATTGAAGGCGGCCATCGGCCCGGAAACGGCGGCGATCATGATCGAGCCGGTCCAGGGCGAGGGCGGTATCAAGCCGGTCCCGCACCAGTGCCTGCGTGGACTGCGCGAGTTGTGCGACGAGCATGGCATCCTGCTGATCTTCGACGAGATCCAGTGCGGCGTCGGGCGGACCGGCACGCTGTTCTTCCACGAACAGGCCGGAGTGAACCCGGACATCATGGGCATTGCCAAAGGCATCGGTGGCGGTTTTCCGCTGGGCGCATGTCTGGCGACCGAAGATGCGGCATGCGGCATGGTCCCCGGGACACACGGCTCGACCTATGGCGGCAACCCGCTGGGATGTGCGATCGGTTCAGCCGTGATGGACGAGCTGCTGGCCCCGGGCTTCCTGGACGACGTCAAGCGCAAGGCGAGCCTGCTGCGTCAGCGCCTGGCCGAACTGGCTGACACCTATGACGACATGATCGAGGAAGTCCGCGGCGAGGGTCTGATGCTGGGCGTGCGCTTCAAGGCGGGTGCGCCCGCCATCGACATCGTCAACGCGGCCTATGACGCCAAGATGCTGACGGTCCCCGCTGCCGAGAACACCGTGCGTCTGTTGCCGCCGTTGAACGTCACCGATGCAGAACTCGGCGCCTGCGTCGAACGCCTGGGGACTGCGTGCAAGACCGTGAGGGACAAGGCGGCAGAGGCTGCATGACCGGCCGGCACTTTCTGGACCTCCATCAGGTTCCTCCGGATCAGCTTCGGGGGATTCTGGACGAGTCAATCCGCATCAAGCAGGCCCGCGAGGGCCTGCCGAAGCTGACGCCTGATGCCGAGCAACCCTTCAAGGACCGCATAGTCGCGCTGATTTTCGAGAAACCCTCGACGCGGACGCGAATCTCGTTCGATGTCGGCGTGCGCCAGATGGGCGGGCAGACGATGGTGCTGTCCGGCGCGGAACTACAGCTTGGCCATGGCGAGTCCGTGGGCGATACGGGCCGCGTGCTGTCGCGCTTTGTCGATGCGATCATGATCCGAACGTTCAAGCAGGAAACACTGGACGAGTTGTCCGAGGCTGCCACGGTCCCGGTCATCAACGGCCTCACGAACGCCTCGCATCCCTGCCAGATCATGGCGGATGTAATGACGTTCGAGGAACATCGCGGGCCGATCAAGGGTGCCAAGGTGGTCTGGACGGGCGACGGCAACAACGTCTTCAACTCGTTCGCACACGCGGCGGTGGCCTTCGACTTCGAGCTTGTATTCTCGGGACCGGAGACCCTGGACCCCGATCCTGAGGTGATGGCCTTCGCCGATGGACATGTCTCGGTCGACCGCGATGTTGATCGGGCTGTGAATGGCGCCGCACTCGTGCTGGCCGATACATGGCTGTCGATGCATGACGATATCTCGTCACGCGACCGGCGCCACAACCAGCTCAAGCCCTACCAGGTGACGTCCGATCTGATGGGCAAGGCGCGCGAGGATGCCGTCTTCATGCACTGCCTGCCTGCGCATCGCGACGAAGAGGTCACGTCCGAGGTCTTTGACGGCCCGCAATCGCTGGTCTTCGACGAGGCCGAGAACCGCCTGCACGTGCAGAAGGGTATCCTGCGCTGGTGTCTGGACTCGGCGGCGTAGTCCTTGGCTGACCCAAAGATCGTCATCATAGGCGCCGGAATGGCAGGTGTTGCCTGTGCGCGGACGCTGGCGGATGCCGGTCTGGTTCCGATGGTGATTGACAAAGGGCGCAGTCCTGGCGGCCGCATGTCGACGCGGCGAACGGATGGGTTCACCTTTGACCATGGCGCTCAGTACTTCACGGCGCGAAGCGACGCGTTTCGGGCCGTCGTCGAAGACGCCTTGGACGCGGGCGCGGTCGCAGTCTGGGACGACGGCTCGGGAGCCGACGAGCCGCACTATATTGGCCTGCCCAGCATGAGCGCCCCAGTCAAGCACATGGCAAACGGTCTGGACATCCGCTGCGGGATCGAGGTTCGAGCGGTGAGGTCGGACGGTACGGGCTGGGTTCTTGAGCACGATGGCGGATCGCTAGGGGCGGATGTTGTCATCTTAACTGCACCGGTGCCGCAAACAAAGAACTTGCTCGGAGCCCATGGTTTCGCCGACCCGCTCGACCAGGTTCACATGGCACCGTGCTGGGCACTGATGTTAGGTTTCGAGGCTTCGGTCGACCCCGGCTGGACAGCGCGCCGCACGGACAGCGATCTTGCCTGGATTGCGCGCAACGGAACGAAACCCGGCCGCGCGGGCGAGAGTTGGGTGGTGCACGCCTCACCTGCTTGGAGTGCCGCACATCTTGAACTGGACAAACCGGAAGCCGCCGACCGCCTGTTCGCCATGCTGCAGACTGATCTTGGCCCTTTGCCGGCACCGTCCTACATCGCCGCACACCGCTGGCGCTATGCCATGGTCACGACACCGCTGGGCCGTTCGTTCCTGAACAAGGGTACGCTTTATGCCGGTGGCGACTGGGCGCTGGGTCCGCGCGTCGAGTGCGCGTTCGAGAGCGGGCAGGCCATCGCAAATGCTGTTCTCAACGAAAGCGACATCTGAGCGACTCCGACGCTCACCGCCGCAAAGCTGTGTCGATTGTGCAACTGCGTTGTTGCACCGCAGCACCAATTTGATCCGTGTCAACTCGCAGCCTGATCGCGCGTGATTGGCTGACCTCACCGACCGGCACGAGACCGGCGGTTAGTGAGGACACAAATCATGAGAGAGACATCGGTCACGATCGCGGCCCTGGCCGCTTCCGCAATCGTCGCAACGGGCCCAGCCGTTGCCGACGGGATTCTCGGATCGCTTGAGGGCTCGTTCGGTGAGGGCGGGTTCGAGGATCGCTACGTACCACCCGTCACCATGCCGACCCTGAACGAAAGCCCGTTCATCACGACCGAGGCGCGGCCAATTTACATCTATCACAAGATCCCGAACGACTTTCTGACCGGCGGTGGATCGGTCCACGCCTATGCCCTCCAGGCGCGCATGGCACTGACCGACCGGCTGGCCTTCATTGCCACCACGGACGGGTATGCCGACCTGAACTTCGATGCGGGTCTGCCAAACACAAACGGCTTCCTCGACATCACAGCAGGGCTGAAATACGCCGTGATCTCGGACCCTGCGGCCGGTGAGATCGTCACGCTTGGCGCGCGGTACACAGCCCCGACCGGCAATGTGGACATCGAATCCGCGGGCATCGGTCTGACCGGAGAGGGCAATGGCTTCGTCGACCTCTTCGTCTCGGGCGCGAAGACCTATGACGATTTCCAGCTTCAAGGATCAATTGGCGCGCAGATCGGCCTGGCCGAAGAAAGCTGGAGCTACGTCCACGCGCATGGTCATGCCAATATCGAGCTGTTCGAGAACTTCTTTCCACTGTTCGAGGCAAACATGATCCTGCCCTTTGATGGCGGCGATCGGATCGCAGGGTCGACGCTGACGGGGACGGACGTCTTCGACTTCGGTGCTTCGGATCCGGATATGGTCTTCACGGTCGGCATCGGTGCGCGCTATCGAGTACTCGACAACGTGATTTTCGGGACCGCGGTGTCGAACAACATCATCGACACCGAAAACACCGGCGTCCACGGGATGCGTGTGACGACGGACCTGACGCTGCACTTCTAGGCATTGCCGGGGCGGGTCGTGGGTTCGCCCTGTCCTTTCCGGGGCAATACCGGAATGCAGATGCGTCAGCGGCGCGGCGACAACGTCCATGTCACCGCGTCGCCGCGATCTTCGTGAGTGACCTGGATAAACGCCCGGTGCGAGGCGATGGCGCCGTGCCAAAGCTCTGCCCAACACGAAAGCAGCAATTCACGATCGCTACCGTCGATACCGCGAACGAACCGTAGGCCATGCTGGTGAACGCGCGCGAAGTCCCCGTCCGAGGTTTCTGTCCTGACATCGTCGCCCATCCCCGAAAGCACTGCGTCAAGGAATCGCGCAGCGTCGGGCACGTCGCCGTCTTCGCAATCCAGTGCGTCGGCCATAAAGCGGTATTGCTGCAAGCCGGTCAGACGGGCCGCGCGTCCTCCGATATCCTGAGCCCGGTCACGTCCGATCAGACCGGCAAGCTCGCGCAACCCATTCCGGCAATACTCCATCGCATAGTTGCGACCTGCCTTCGCCAGACGCTCAGCGCTCCACTGCTCATCGGGTGGGCTTGGTTGCTTTGATGGATCGTGAGGCGGTGGCACCTCTTCGGGAGCAAAGCGCAGGCGGTCGTCCGGTCTCAGGTCGTGGTCGTATTCCTGGAAGTACCCGCAAAGACCGCACTGACCGGTCAGATCCTCGGAGACGCAGACGAAGCCAAGGCGCGGGTTCTTCAGGGACACCCCGTATTGCGCGTACCACCCTTTCAGGACGCCCCGGCTCGCCTCGGCAGGAATGCCGCAGATGGCGGGGCCGTCATACATCCAGCGCGGATAGCGGAAGCGTACCCAAGCTTTTCGGTCAGACTCTTCGATGTATTCGACGCCGACCCCGCCGACAGTGTTAGACAGCACATGGTACTTCGCACAGGCGACGGCATCGGGCTGATCTGTGAGGCCAAGCTTCTCGAAGCTGGACAGGAACTTGGCTTCATGCTGGCGGCGGAACAGGCGGAACATCCACTCGCCGATGGCCTCGCGGCCTTCTTCGACGGAGACCATCAATTGGAGGCCAAGGAAATACTCGTGATGTAGATGGGCTTGCACGTCGATGGCCGAGGTTTCATCCGTCATCGCTCAGCGCATTCCCATGGATGTCTGTCCTCACCGGACCCAGAAGACGCGAGTGAACAAGACCAGCACCGACATGAATTCCAGCCGTCCCAGCAGCATCCCGGCGGCGAGGATCCATTTCGCGGCGGTGTTGACCTCGGCATAATTTCCGGCGGGGCCGATGGTGTCTCCCAGTCCCGGACCGACATTCGCAAGCGACGCAACCGCACCGGAGATCGACGTGATCGTGTCGAGCCCTGTCAGCGACAGCAAGACGGCCCAGCCCGCGAGCGCCGATACGAAGATAAAGAAGTACCCCATCACCGAGGACAGGACCTCGGGGTCGACCAGTCGGCCCTGATAGCGCAACTGGTGGATCCCGTTGGGCGAATTGATGCGGCGCAGTTGGATGCGCAGGGCTTCGAACAGGATCTGGTAACGGAACACCTTGGCCGAGCAGGACGTCGAACCCGCGCAGCCGCCGATCAGCGCCAGGATGAAGAACAGCGTAACCGGGAAACCGCCCCAACGGAAGAAATCCTCGGAAGCATATCCTGTACCGGTCAGGATCGCGGTCACGTTGAACAAGGACGCGCGGAAGGCAGGTTCAAAGCTGCGGCTGTCTTGCTGGATCTGCCAGGCGATCATGGCAGCTGTCGCGACACCAATGATCGCCACAAAGCCACGGATCTGAGTATCACGCCAAATCGGACCGGTTTGCCCGCGCGAGAACTGCATCAGGCGCAGGAACGGCAGGGCGGCCAGGAACATGAAGACGACGGCAACATACTGCGCAGATGGGTCGAACGCCCCGAACGATGCGTCGTAGTTACCCATGCCGCCTGTTGAGACGGTCGTCATGGCGTGACACAGCGCATCGAAAATCTCCATGCCCGCGGCCGAGTAGCCGATGATGCAAGCGACCGTCAGGGCCACATAGATCTGACTGAGCTGGGTCGCCGCCTCGGCCGCACGGGGCAGGATGTCACCGATCAGATCGAAACTTTCCGTGCGGAAGAACTGCATCCCGCCGATCTTCAGGACCGGCAGAAACACCATGGCAACGACGACGATGCCGACACCGCCGAACCATTGCAGCATCGCCCGCCAGAGCAACATGCCGCGCGGTGCCTCGTCCAGTCCGGTGAACACCGTCGCACCGGTCGTCGTCAGCCCCGACATCGCTTCGAAGAACGCATCGGTGTAGCCGGCTCCCGGAGCACCAAACACGAAGGGCAGCGCGCCGAAGATCGGCAGAACAACCCAGACCAGAACGGTTAGCAGAACGGCCTGGCGCCGATCCAGCCCGGCACCACGGCCGGACGTGCACAAAAGAGCAAACGCCGCCCCGCCGACGACCGTCATCGACGCTGCGATCAGGAAACCTTGCCAGCCCAAGTTGCCATCGGACCAGTCCAGCATCGCAGGGAGCAGCATGGCAAAGCCCAGCGCGATGCTAAGCCGCCCGATGAGATGTCCGACGGGGTGGAGGGCCTCCATGGAGCTTTTGCTGACTCATGCCTGTGGGCGTGTCAACCGGAGCGGTGCCGGATCAGTGCGCGATCCAGCAACATCTGGGCAAGTGCGATCCGCTCTTTCTCCGAGAGATCACCGGGCAGGTCCTCGACGCTGGTCCGTTGCATCAGAAGTTGGCGGACAGCGGGTTCGGCGCGGTCCGGAAAAGGCAAGCGGATCGGACCACACACAAGCAGCCGCATATCCGTGTCGGGCCCCTCGGGGCCGATATCCCAGTGCAAGTCATCGCGCGGCGTGGTTTCGGTCGCCGTCGAGACCGCTTGTGGTTCCAGAGCGGCGATTAAGCGGCCTGCCTGATCCGGTTGGAACCGGGCAGCATGACGGGGCAGGAACGCGCCGACTGCCGCAACCGCATCGCCGGACCATCGTTCAGAAAGTCCCGAAATCAGGGATTGAGGATCCTGTAGAAATCCGATCGGAGCGAGATCACGCAAGGGATCGTCGTCTTCCAGCGCCGCGGGATCGACATCGGCGATTTCGGCATAACTGCTTTCCGAGATGGTCAGCGTGATGTGGAGTGATCCTGTCTCGCTGTGGTCGCTCGCCGCTGCTGCGTGCGGCACACCGCGCGGCAGGTAGAGCATATCGCCTGTGGCGAGCACGGCCTGCTGTGCCTCATCCTCCCAACGATCCGGGGCGTCATTGCCACCTTCGAACGCAAGAGGCCGCGCGAGCTGCTCATGTCCAAACCACCACGTTTTCTGTCCGTAGATCTGGAGAATGAAGACCCCCGCCGCGCCGACATGGCCGTCAATGCCTTGTGCACCGGGCGGCGTTGCAGAAAGACTGCAGTGCCATACGTGCCCCGTTTGCGCCATGAGGAGGCGGCACATCCGCCCGAGGCGCGGCAACGCACCTTCTGCGTTGTCGATGACCAGCGTCGCACCGTCAGACAACCGCGAGAGCAAGGCATCTGTTTCTGGCCGCGCTGGGTCACCTTCGGTGAACATCCATGTGCGCCCTTCGCCATCTCGTGCGTCGACACAAGACATCTTCACGCGGCCTGATGCAGCGGCCTGATCGACGTCATCGAGTGTCAGCAAGCCCGCATAGAACCGCTTCAACCGTCGGTTCAGCACCAGAGGCGCCCGATCCCAGTGGTCGCGCAGGAAGTTTGGCCGGTAGCTTGGCGCGATGAGCGTGTCGAGCGTGAAACCCGCCAGGAACCCTGCCTCACGCGCAGGGCGGGCAGAGGGAGGTACGGGAAAACGGCGCACCGTCATCGCGGTGGGTTGGCTTTAAAGGATCTAGCGGATGCTGTTTTCCATCGCTTCTATCGACGCGTTGAATTCAGTTCCATGGAACTTCCCGCCGAAGGTTAGGTTCCAGCTTTCGCCGTTGTCGGCGCCCTTGGCCGTGTTGAAGTCTGAGCTGTGACATTCGATTACCCCAGGGACGTCGACCACTGTGATCACGATGCCCTCGCCCTGAGCCCAGTCGACGTCAGCATCTTCAACCTGTTCGGGGCGCTTGTCCTGGTCGCTCATGAAATCTTCCCTCTCGAAGCAGCGTCAGATACCTGCCGCGCCGCAATACATCCGGGACGGAGAATACCATGGACCGTGACACCTGTCACAGTCGGTTTGCTCCACGCCGTCATACCACATCCATACCGTCCCAAAGCAGACGCCAGCGCACGGGGGCCTCGATCGGGTCTATGATGGTGAGTGCCTCGGGTGTGCTGCTGCGCCGGGCCTGTTCAAGCGCGTTTGTGTCGGGCGGCGCGGTGGCCGTGTTCTGCTGCGGTCGCCCAGTTTTGTGGGGTGCCCCGCCGCGCTCCGCGTCATCATCCGTTCCGGTTGTCATCCAGGCTTCTCCTGTCATCGTGTTGTCTTCGATGTCAGGTTTGGACCACGTTCACATGAGTCGGATCTGTACCAGATGCTACACTAAAAGTAATATTGATATTTAAATTTGAATCACGACCGGCGCCGAACAGCCTGTACGCCTTCGATGCGGTCCTTAGCCTTCATCCACATCTCGACGACCCGCAGGAACCACGGGTTTCCGCCATAGAGCTTCTGTGGCTTGAACGGGAGAGGATCGAAGCCTGTCCCGCCCTGATCGGTTCCCAGGATCTTTTGCGCCAGCCGCCAACCCAGATACGGCGCCATTGCAACGCCCGAGCCATTGTAGCCACAGGCGTACCAGATGCCCTCGGCCTGACCGACATGCGGCGAGCCGTCGAACGTGAAGGCGATGAAGCCCCGCCATGAATGGGTCAGTGCGACATCTCCCAGATCGGGGAAGACGGAAAGCATGATGTCACGCATCCGTTGCGCCGAGAGATGTTCGTCAATCACGTTCAACGAAGATCGTCCGCCATACAGAATGCGTTCGCCCCAGGGGTCCGGTCGGAAATAGGAATGCTGCGCGCGGGTCTCGACGATCATGCTGCGCTGCGGGAAAAGCGACCGCACGCGGTTTTCGCCCAAAGGCTCGGTCGCGATGATGTAGGATGGAATCGGGATCAGACGGCGCGCCATCTTGTTGAAGGGGCCGCCCGAACCGCCGGTGTAGCCGTTCCCAGCATAGACCAGATGCTTCGCGGTCGTCGTGCCTTGCGCGTGCCGGATGGTCCAATCCTGGTCACTGCCCTCGACCCGGTCAACGGCGCAATGCCCGACGACCTTGGCTCCTTTAGCCTCGGCGGCTTCGAGCAGCCCTTTGTGGAACAAAGCCGGATGCAGGCCGCCGTGCTGCGGCAGGTAAACACCGCCATGGTAGAGATCAGTCGAGATGTACGTGCCCTGCTCGGCCCTGGGCACCACCGCGGCTTCCATGTCGAGCGACGGCGCTTCGTTCTGCGCCCACGCCGCCAATCGCTCGAAGTGCCTGGGCGATCCCGCTCCCAGGAAACGCCCAGTCTTCCGGTGCAAAGCGTCGACCGGCAGCGTCTGGATCAACTCGGTCGTGAATTCGAGTGAGACACGGGCTTCGGTCAGCATCAGCTTCGCGCGCTCTTCCCCGTACCGTTTGGCCATCGTCGCCATGGACGCCCGGTGACCCCACCCGATCATCCCGCCATTGCGCGTCGATGCCCCCGCGCCCGGCGGTCCCTTGTCGATCACAACGACGTCACGGCCCGCCTCGGCAAGTGCGAGAGCGCAAGAAAGCCCGGTGAAGCCCGACCCGATGACGGCGATCTCGGCACGTTCGGGGCATGCCGTACCAACGTCTTCGCGCGGCGGAGCGGCTTCGTGCCAAAACGGGGTTGTCTTCACGGCATCGATCCTGTGCATCAGTCTTCACGAATTACCGGAAACACTATCGGGTAAGCGTGGCTGCGAACAGCCAGATCGCCGTCGCGATTGCGCACAAACCTGATGCTCTGAGCGCGTATCGGCCCATTGATCATCGGCCCGGTCGAAGGTTGACCTGCGGCAGCATCGGCCAAACGTTCAACACGGACCACAGGCACGCGACACAGCAGCAACGCGCACTTCAGGTCGATGATTTAACCCTGGGTGGTTCCCGAAATGAGACTCCGACGATCGGTTCGTACGCAACCCGGAAAGTTCTAGTGCCCCATGGTCACGATGAAACGAGCGCTATGCAAACCGTTCGACAATGGCAGCCGAGGCCGGTGTGACCGGTGGTTTCAGATTTGCGCGTCGGATCAGAGCGTGTTCAACGGCACCTTGAGATATTGCGTCCCGTTATCCTCGGCCGGCGGCATCTTGCCCGCGCGCATGTTGACCTGGATCGATGGGATAATCAGCTTGGGCAGGCTGAGCTGCGCATCACGTTCCTCGCGCATCTGCACGAACAGGTCCTCGTCGGCCTCACCGCCGACATGTTTGTTCTTGGCCTTTTGCTCGCCTACGGTCGACTCCCACGCGAATTCGTCGCGCCCGGGCGCCTTGTAGTCATGGCATGTGAAGATGCGCGTATCGTCCGGCAGGCTGAGGATCTTTTGAATCGAGTTCCAGAGCTGTCGCGCGGAACCACCAGGAAAGTCGCAGCGCGCCGTGCCGAAATCCGGCATGAACAGCGTGTCACCGACAAAGGCCGCATCGCCGATGACGTAGGTCACACAAGCGGGCGTGTGGCCGGGCGTGTGGAGCACCGAGGCCGAGAGACCACCGATTTGGAAGCGGTCCTGCTCTCGGAACAACTGATCGACGTCCGAGCCATCCCGCTCGAACTCGGTCCCTGCGTTGACGACCTTGCCAAAGGTTTCCTGCACGACGGTAATCTCGGATCCGATCCCAATCTTCCCGCCGAGGCGTTGCTGGAGGTAAGGCGCCGCTGACAGGTGGTCGGCATGGACGTGGCTCTCCAGGATCCACTCGACGTTCAGCCCATGCGCTGTCACGTGGTCGATGATCAGATCCGCCGATGTCGTCTTTGTGCGCCCGGCCAGAAAATCCAGATCAAGGACGGAATCGATGATTGCGCAAGCGTTCGTGTCAGGATCGCGGACGACATAGCTTGCCGTGTTCGTTGGCTCGTCGAAAAAGGCCGTTACGTCAGGTTGCATCTTCGCCTCGCGCTGATTGTGTCAGACTGGAACGTTCAATCTTTGAACCGTACACGCCATTTACCAGATCTAGGATGTTGAATTAATCGTGTCATCCACCTGTCTCAAAAAAGTTCTTCGTTTACTCAACTTCACGTGGCAGTGCGGCTTGCCTGCACTCGGGAGTCGTGGCAAAAATGTGGCGGGATAAGCGCGATCCTGCCGCAGTTTTTCCGATTTTTGTGGCTTAAATCTCCTGGGGTGGGGATTCGACAGGACGCGATGGAACGGGGGCATTTCGCCCAATATGCGACGGATTTTGAGTTTCGTCATTGGACTAACCTGCACGGCCCTCGTTGCCGTCGGGCTCTACTTGTCGTTGGGCCCGAACGGAGAAGGGATCGTGCTTGATCGTCCTGGGACGCCGGCAAGACTTGCCAGCGGCGGGACAAGTGCGACCGCTTTCTTCGAGGTGGATGGGAACATGCTGGAATTGACCATGCTGTTCTCGGAGCCCGAGGATCCTGGCAGCATCTTCCGAACGCGTGTCCGGCTTATGGACGGGCAGAGCCACACGATCGTCGTCGGTGAACCGGGCGATGACTCTGGCCCGCAACGCTATACCTTCCGTCGCAAGGGCTACACGGTTGAGATGCATCGTGCGCCTGCGACCACACTGAACGCCTCGTTCGCCGCCGGAAACTGACGGATCTTTCCCAAGATCGCGCGAGGAGGCGATGCACGAGCTTTCGTCAAACCAAGGCGCGACAGCCGTTGTGACAAGAATCACAGTTTGTTAAGCGATGTGAATGTAAAGTTGCTTTATCGATCCGAAGCCGGAGTGATCCGATGGTGCGCGTTCTAATCTTCATCACCGCCTTTTTGCTGGCAACCGTCGCGCATGGTGCACCGCTCCTCGAGGACCGGCTGGCGAAACTGGATCAGCCCAGTCAGACAGCAACAATCGATACCGGGACACTCAGCGTCGTCGCATTCTATCGCGCGCGCGAAGATCTGCTGGACCTCACGCTTCTGGTGACGGATCAGGATGGCGAGACGTTGCGCACACGTGTCGCGCTGCGAGATCGGCAGCACCATGCGCTGACGCTGGCGGACGAACACGAACGTCAGGCGGCGTTCAGCATCGAAATCCTGCGCACCGGTGATCAAGTCGAGATGATGGTGCGCGACGTGGCGAAAATCCCGGACCTCGCAGCGCGCTAGGGCCTCTACCCTAAATTCGTAGGCGTTGCGGAACTCGGTATCTGCCTAGGAACGGCTAGGTTCTCTGAAACGTTAGATAATAGGGTACGCGGCCTTCGCGAAGTGCTTTCGCTTCATAGCGTGTTCCTGGCCAATCGACCCAAGCCTTGCGCCAGTCGGAGGCCCTCTCGGCCGACCACGTGAACCGCAGATCCTGGTCAATCACCTCCAGCGTATGACGTACATAATCCGCGATGTCGGTCGCCACCCGCAACTGTGCGCCCGTTGCCATGACGCGCGCCAGCATGTCCATCTGTTTGGGATTGATGAAGCGGCGCTTGTGATGTCGGGTCTTTGGCCACGGATCGGGATACAGCAAGAACGCTCGAGCGATCGATGCATACGGAAGAACGTCCATGACATCGCGGGCATCCGCACGGGTGACGGAGAGGTTCGTGACACCAGCTTTTTCGATCTTCGCCAGCAGCGCTGCGACACCGTTGATGAATGGCTCGCACGCAATCAGCCCAATCTCTGGATAACTTTGAGCCTGCGCTATCGCATGCTCACCCGATCCGAAGCCGATTTCGAGCCAGATCTCCTGCTTGCGAGGAAATAGCGCATCCAAGTCAATCGGAGTCCGGTCCGGGTTCTCCTCCCAACTTACGCCCGGCGGTGCAAGGTCCTGAAGCCGTGTGTCCAGCAGTTCCGCCTGGCCTTTGCGCAGCTTCTTTCCATGGCGACGCCCATAGAAGTTGCGCCACGCTCGCTCGGGCTGTGAAGACTGCGGTGTATCCGTCATGTTGCCCGTCTAGAAGGGCGGAGCAGCCTAGGCAAGACCGCCCCGTCCGTGCCGTCTGCTACGGCGTGGCAGGCGTCCCGCTTTCAGCGAGAAGCAGCGGCGTGCCCTCCGGACATTCGACGACGACGTAGACGTCATACTCCCTCGGGATCTGCTGGAGGCCGACCTGGAGAAGCTCGAGATCGGCGCCGGGCGGTGGTGTGGACAGACCCGTACCGCCACCGACGCTGATAGGCTCGCAATTGAACCGACGCGATGCCTGAACTGCGGCGTTTGCATCAGAGACGGCAGCGGCCGCGCTGACGGTTGAGTTTCCAAGCAGAACGTAATTGTCGGTCGAATTACAGGCGCCAATCAACAGTGATGCACATAGAAGAACAAGTCTCATATCACAAAACCTCCGTATTCCTCCGGATAAATCAACCGGAATTCTTGGTTATATGAATATTCGAGCGTCTTTTCGGCCGCCGAATAACCAAGATACGGATCGACTGCGCGAGCAGATCGCTCACACAGCGGGAATTTCTTCGAAGTTGCTCGTTGAGTTTACAGAGCCGATTTCAGCGCGTTGGCGAGATCGGTCTTTTCCCAGGAGAAACCACCCTCGGCATCCGGTTCGCGGCCAAAGTGGCCGGACGCCGCAGTCCGGCGATAAATCGGACGGGTCAGACCCAGGTGCGTGCGGATCCCGCGCGGCGGCAGGCTGATCGAGTCGCGAATTGCCTGTTCGACCTTGGCAACATCGGCATTGGCCGTGCCGTAGTCTTCAATATGGATCGAGAGCGGTTCTGGCACTCCGATCGCATAGGACAACTGGATGCAGCACTTGTCCATCAGGCCTGCGGCCACGACGTTCTTCGCAACATAGCGCGCGGCATAGGCGGCCGAGCGGTCAACCTTGGTCGGGTCCTTGCCCGAGAAGGCCCCCCCGCCGTGCGGCGCGGCACCACCGTACGTGTCGACGATGATCTTGCGGCCCGTCAGGCCCGCGTCACCGTCCGGTCCACCAATAACGAAACGACCCGTCGGGTTGACGTGCCAGACGGTGTCGGCGTCGACAAAGCCCTCTGGCATTGCCTTCAGCACATAAGGCTCGACGATCTTGCGAACGTCCGGGGATTCCAAACCTTCGGCATGCTGGGTCGAAACCACAATCGTGTGCGCACGGACCGGTTTGCCATCACGGTATTCGACGGTGACCTGGCTCTTCGAATCCGGACCAAGCTCTGGCGCCGCACCAGAGTGGCGAGCCTCTGCCATGAGGTGCAGGATGCGGTGCGAATACTGGATCGGTGCCGGCATCAGCTCGGGAGTTTCATTCGTCGCGTACCCGAACATGATCCCTTGGTCGCCCGCACCTTCGTCCTTGTTGTCGGCGGCGTCGACGCCCTGCGCGATGTCAGCGGATTGCTCGTGGATATAGCAGTCGATCGAGCAGGTGTTGAAGTGGAAGCCCTTCTGCATGTAGCCGATGTCTTTGATGGTCGACCGGGCGGCTTCGATGAACTCCTCGTCACGGACGGACTTCTCTGGGCTGGTCTTGACTTCGCCCATCAGAACTACCTTGTTCGTCGTCGCGGCTGTTTCCACGGCCACACGCGCCTCGGGCTCCCGGCTCAGGATCAGATCGATCATGGTGTCAGAGATCTGATCGCAAACCTTGTCGGGGTGACCTTCAGAGACGGACTCGGAAGTAAACAGGTAGTCGGTCCGGGACATGGGCAATCGCTCCTCGAATATCAGAAAGTGTCCGCTCGGCCTTGCATTGGCAGGAAGGCGCCCATTTGGCACGGGCGTCGCGGGCGGTCAATGACCGAAAAAAGCGCAAATCGTCAGGGGGTATCCTTAGCGATCGTGCTTACGAGGTCCACGATGCGGCGCCGGGTCGGGACGTCATCGATCTTGAGGAACGCCATCGAGAGCGCGTGACCCTCGGCAGATGCAAGAAACGCCTGTACGGACGCTGTACGTTGCGCAACCTCTTCTGCGTCCACATCGGACTCTGGTGCTGGCAAGCCATCGTAGAAGTACTGCACCGGCACCGAAAGGATCTGCGAGATCTTGAAGAGCCGACCGGCACCGATGCGGTTCTGGCCCTTCTCGTATTTCTGGATCTGCTGGAACGTAAGCCCCAGCGCGGCACCAAGCTGTTCCTGGCTGACCCCAAGCGTCATCCGCCGAATTCTCACACGGCTTCCGACAAATGCGTCGACATCGTCTGCTGATCTCACACCCGTTCCCACCTTCCGGGGCGTCGTGACGGTTCGACCTGATACAGCAGCCGAAAATCGCACAACGCCTGAGCCTGGGTGCGCCAACTCAGAATCCTCGAAACACGCCTCAACCGTCGGTTGCGGCATTCGAGTCCGGCGCGGAAAAACTCCTATTTATGCCTGCGCCCCTCCTTGAGCCAACGCCCAAGCGCTCTTCCCGATTTCAGGGTAGTAAAATAATTTTACAGATGTCAATCGAACCGAAATACATGTCGCCGCAAAAAAGTGAAAAAAACCATCGCAACAAGCAGAATGGTGAAAGATATATCGCCAACTATACTGTAGAGTGTAGAGGGCAATGCATCAGGCAACCTAGCGTCTAATCTGTCATAGTTGTGCATTTCTATTGATGCAACCAGACGTCCGTATGAATCAATCATAGCGGAGATCCCAGTGTTAGTTGCCCGCACAACGGGTAAGCCCTGTTCGACGGCCCGAAATCGCGCCTGGGCAAGGTGCTGTTGCGGCCCCGCGAACGATCCAAACCAGGCATCGTTGGTGATCTGCGCGATCCATGCGGGACGCTCCGGACCCACAGCCTCGTACGGAAAGATCGCCTCATAACAGATGATCGGCGAGAACGATGGCAGCCCTGGCAGTTCAAGCGTCTGCGGGCCAGTTCCGCGGGAGAACCCGGCGCCTTGGCTGAAATCCGGCAGGCCGAGCTTTCCTAGAACCCCAACAAGCGGCATGTACTCACCGAACGGGACGAGATGATGCTTGTCATAGCGCGGGCCAAGCGTCCCGTCCGGCAGAATTGTGTGAAACGCGTTGCTGAGGAACTCGCCGTCTGCCTGCTGTTCACGGTGGAAGGCACCGAGAATGACTGGAGCCCCGCCCGCCGCCTTTGCTATGCGCTCAACCTCCGCCGGGTTCTCGGCGGGAACGAAGAACACCGCCATCTCGGGCCATATGACCAAGTCTGGCGTCTGGTCACCGGTCTTGGGTGGCGCTGACGTGGCATCGAGCGCGCGCTTGTAGAACTCTTCGCGGTAACCCGGTTCCCACTTAAGATGCTGCGGCGCATTGGGTTGAACCAGACGGATGAGCGGTTGAGTGGGCGAGGTGACGACCTCTTGCGGAACGCGCGCAGTCCCTGCGATCCACAGCGCCGCGAATGCGGCGAGCGACAGAGCAACCGGGACGAACCGTCGCTCGGCCAACGCGACCAGGGGAACGCCCGTCAGAACCAACGCGATGAACGTCAGGCCAAACGGTCCCGCCCAGCTTGCTGCCTGCATGATCGGCGTATCGACCCAGGCATATGCCGGAAGCGCCCACGGGAATCCGGTCAGCACATAACCGCGCGCCAGTTCCACGGCCGAAAGCATCGTCGCAATCACCAGGGCCCCGTGCCAGCCCACGCGAGCACAGCAGCGTTTCGCGGCCCAAAACGCCAGAGCCCAGAACAGCGCGAGCCCAGCAGGCAGTCCCATGACGCCCAGCGGCATCATCAACAGGAACTTGTCCGGGTCGACCAGAAACGCGTTACCGATCCAGTGCAGGCCAGTCACGAAGTACCCGAAGCCTGCGGCCCATCCGGTCCACGCCGCACTTCTGGCAGACGGCGCACCGTGGAGAAGCCACACAAGGATCGGCACCGCCAGGAACATCAACCACGGGATGTCGACGGGCGGCTGTCCAGCCGTCATCAACACACCCGAAAATGCCGCCAGGCCTAGGCGTTGCCACCGGCTCAGGCCCAAAGCTGCCGCGACCGGCGAGAACCCGGTCAACGCGCGCATACTGGATTATTCCGCAGCCTGCCGCAGCGGCGTACCGCCGTTGCCGCGGCTTACGCGCATCCGTTTGATCCGCCGCGCGTCGGCGTCGACGATTTCGAACTCGTAACCCTCTGGATGCAGGATCACCTCACCGCGCGTCGGCACGCGATTTGCGATCATGAAGACGAGGCCGCCCAGGGTCGAGACCTCCTCGTCCCATCCATCCGGAACAAGTGTCAAAGACGACGCTGCCTCGAACTCGCGGATGTCTGCCCGTGCATTCACGACATAACCACCCTCGCCTTCGGCATGCCAGTCATCCGCCGCTTCGTCGCTGTCGTGTTCGTCTTCGATATCACCGACGACCTGTTCAACGAGATCCTCGATCGTGATCAAGCCGTCAACACCGCCGAATTCGTCGATCACCAAGGCCATGTGGACGCGCTCGCCCTGCATCTTTTGCAAAAGCGCCGCGATGCGCATGGACGGAGGGACGAACAATGCTGTGCGGATGTGATCTCTGACCTTGAAGTCATTCGTGCCCTGCTGGCGCCCGAACCCGTACGCGAGCGCAAGGTCCTTCATGTGCACAAAGCCCAGCGGATCATCCAGCGTCTCGTGATAAACCGGAAGACGGGAGAAGCCGCAGTGTTCAAAAGCCGATATCGAGTCCTCGAGCGATGTGTCATCGGCGATTGCCTCGACATCAGCGCGCGGCGTCATCACGTCTTCAACCCGCAGATCGCGCAGGCGAAGAATGTTGTTGACCATCGCCAATTCGGCAGGTGTGCCGGAACGGAATGCCGGACCCAAAGCGTACGGATCGGTCACTTCGCCATTGGGTGAGATTTCAGCCCCGTTGGACCGCCCGAACAATCGCGACAAGAACGATGGCGTATGCCCGTTGGTGCGGATGGTGCCCGAAGGCGATGACGGTGGCTCCTTGATCTCGTCCGAGATCTCGAGCTTGGTCGGACCGGTCTGCGATCCGCGACTTCGGTCAGGGTCCATCGTTTCTTTCTCTGCGGTGCGGCTGCACCGTGCCCCTCTTACGCATATGGATCGCCGTAGCCCGCTGTAATCATTGTGCAGGTCTCCAACGCTTCCATCCTGCCTGCGTCCTCGGGCGTTTCATGGTCAAACCCCAAAAGATGCAGGCATCCATGCAAGATCAGGTGCATTACGTGGCTTTTCAAGGGTCGAGATGCCGCGTCAGCCTCACGTTCCAAGGTCTGCAGCGAAATTGCGACATCGCCCAGAAAAACCGGCTGCCCTGCAACCATCGATGTCGGCGGTTCTTCGGGCACACCGCCGGGCGTCGACGGCGCCAGATCGAACGCTGGCCAAGACAGGACGTTGGTCGGCAAAGGCTTCTCCCGAAACTCCCCGTTCAGCGCCGCGATCCGCTCATCGTCGCATGCCATGATGCAAATCTCGAAGGGTCGATCGGAGTCTCTGAGCACGTTCAGCGCCATGGCGGCGGCCTGCTCAGCGACATCGTCAATCTCCGGAAGCGCCTCCCGCCATCCCGGATGCTCGATCAGCAAATCGACAATCGCCATCTCAAGCCGGAGCGTCCTTGTCGTACGCCTGCACGATCTTCGCCACCAGTGGATGGCGCACGACATCCACTGCAGAGAACCGGACAAAACCGATCTCGTCGACCTGTTCGAGGATCCGTAAAGCTTGTACGAGCCCGGACTGCACACCCCGCGGAAGATCGATCTGGCTTGGATCGCCAGTGATCGCCATCCGGCTGCCTTCGCCCATCCGTGTGAGAAACATCTTCATCTGCATCTCGGTCGTGTTCTGTGCCTCGTCGAGCACCACAAACGCATTCGACAGCGTCCGCCCCCGCATAAAGGCGAGCGGCGCGATCTCGATCTTGCCTTCCTCCATGAGTTTGTTGACCTGTTTGCCTGGCAGCATGTCCCCCAACGCATCGTAGAGCGGGCGCATATAAGGGTCCATCTTCTCCTTCTCCGTGCCGGGAAGAAACCCAAGGCGCTCACCGGCTTCGACGGCCGGACGGCTCAGGATGATCTTGTCAACCTGGCCGTCTACGAACATCGCCACGGCTGCGGCGACGGCAAGATAGGTCTTGCCAGTGCCCGCTGGGCCAATTCCGAACACCAGTTCATTGTTGAATAGATGAGAGACGTAAACCCTTTGCGCGGTCGTACGCGGCTCGATGGTTCTCTTCTTTGTCCGGATTTCGAGCCGCCCGCCGGGAAACATGTCGAGTTGCGTGGCAGCACTCTGAGCCGATGCAGCCTCTCCAGCGGCCTCGGGGCCCATCCGGATGATCGCTTGAATATCGGCGGGTTCAACCGTGCGACCATCTTCAAGCCGTTCGTACAATGCCTGAAGAGCGGCCTTGGCGGCGACCTGGATGTCTGCGGAACCATGCAGTGCCAGAACATTGCCCCGCCGCATGATCACGACGTCCAACCCTTGCTCGATCTGCGCAAGATTTCGATCAAACTGACCGCAAAGCTCGATCAGAAGACGATTGTCAGGGAACTCGATCAGGGTCTCGTGCAGGTCGTCAGGCAAAGCGACATCCCCGGCGGCAGTACTCGACACGAGATAATGTTCCTTTTCGCTCGATCACCACTACACGTTGACCGAGCCAAACCGGCGACGCAAGGGAAAACACAGTCACCCTTGCGTCACGGAAAGCGCAGGCTCATTCCGCAGCGTAGGCTTCCTTGCGAGCAGAGGGTGCATGGCCGCTTGCCGTGGCGTAGGCCAACACCGCGGCACCAAGCAGGCCGGAGAGCAGCGAACCCGACAACACGCCCAGCCGGACGGAGTTCTGGAACTCGATGTCCGAGAACGCGAGCGTGCCGATAAACAGACTCATCGTGAAGCCGATCCCCGCCAGCAGCGATACGCCATAGAGTTGCAGCATAGAACCGCCTTCCGGCGGCTGCGCCAGTCCGAGCTTGATTGCGCCCCAGGCCATGCCGAAGACACCGATCTGTTTGCCGATGAAAAGGCCTGCCGCGATGCCCAGGGTCAGCGGCGCGCCAAAGTCGGCCAGTGAAAGCCCGCCCAGCGGGACACCGGCATTGGCAAAGGCGAAGACGGGCATCACGAAGAAACTGACCCATGGCATCAGCGCGTATTTCAGCGTGATCATCGGGGAGTAGCCCGTGCTGTCGCGTTTGATTGGGATTGCGAAGCCCAGCGCCACGCCGGCCAGGGTCGCGTGCACCCCGGACTTCAAAACGCAGACCCACATCACCAAGCCAACGATGACGAACATACCCAGATTGCGTACACCAGCGAGGTTCATGCCGCCTAGAACGGCGAGGCCGCCCAGGCCGAGGAACAGCGCCGTGGTGGACAATTCGTCGGTATAGAACACCGCGATGATGGCGATCGCGGCCAGGTCATCGACGATTGCCAAGGCCAGCAAGAAGATCTTCAGCGACGGCGCAACACGATTTCCGAACAGAGACAGCACGCCCAAAGCAAAGGCGATATCGGTGGCGGCTGGAATCGCCCAGCCGCGTGCTTCGGCGCTTTCGATCCCGACGATGCCGACGAACACCAGCGCCGGTATGGCCATGCCACCAATCGCGCCATAGACCGGCAATGCGGCCTTCTGCCAGTCGCTCAGCGCGCCTTCGACGATCTCTTTCTTGATCTCAAGCGCCACGAACAGGAAGAAGATCGCCATGAGGCCGTCATTGATCCAAAGCAATAAAGGCTTGTCTATGGCGGCGCCCTCGATGGCCACAGTCAGCTTCGCGCCCAGCAAGATGTCATAAATCGGCGTCAGAACGGCGATGTTCTCGAAGAGCAGCCCCAGCAGCGCCGCTGCCGCGAGCACCAAGCCAGCCTTCGTCTCCGTCGACATGCCTTTAGCGGCACTGTCCATGCGTCGTTCCTCCGAGAATATTGAAGTCCGATTGGATGTAGGACCGTGTGTCTTTGGAACAATATTTTGCAGTGCGAAAAACGCTGTGTGACGGTGGAAAAATCGCCGTAACAGCCGCATTGGTTGCCCAGCGCATCGCGCTATGTTCGTTGCCCATGGCGCAGACCGATACGGCAGATCCAAAAACCAAGACGAAACCGAAGGTCGAACGACCCCGGATGTTCAAGGTCATCTTGCTGAACGACGATTTCACGCCGCGCGAGTTCGTCACGATCGTTCTGAAGGAAGTGTTCGGCATGGGTCCCGAGCGCGCACATGTGGTGATGATGACGGCACATCAGAAAGGCGCCTGCGGCGTTGCCGTCTACACCAAGGACATCGCTGAAACGAAGGCCGAGCGCGCGATGGAGCTTGGCAAGGAGCACGGATTTCCGCTGATGTTCACCACCGAGCCCGAAGACTGAGGCGCCTCAGGCCACCTGTACGCCCTGAACCCAGGCCGCCCGGACCATCGGGATGTGTTCGTTGATCGCAAACCGCACGAAGTCTGCGCGTCTGCCTGCCTCCAGGGCCCCACGATCGAGCAGATGTGTCGCCTTCGCGGGTGCCGCTGTCACGGTCGCCAAACCCTGCGCCATGTTCCCCAAGCGCTCGCCGAGCATCACTGCTCCCATCAAGAGTGCAGCTGGCACGTAGTCCGAGGACAGAATGTCCAAGAGTCCGGCATCTGCGAGTTCATGCGCCGCGACATTGCCCGAGTGCGACCCCCCGCGAACAACGTTCGGAGCCCCCATCATCACGGCGATGTTCTTCTCACGGCAAGCGCGGGCTGCATCCATCGTCGTGGGAAACTCGGCCAGTTGGACACCATTTGAAGCCGACTGTTCGACATGCTCGACCAGTGTGTCGTCGTGGCTCGCCAGGATCGCGCCCAGTTCCGTCGCCCGGCAGATACCCGCTTGCTCGTGGGCATGACCAAACCTCTCCTTGATCGACCGGAGCTTTGCAAAGTGATGCTCGATATCGGACCCAGACATGGAGTGCTTGCCCGACAAATAGGTGCGAAACTGTTCCAGATCAGCAAACTGCCTCTGCCCGGGAGTGGGATCCATCAAACTGACAAGGCCGATTCGATCCTCGGTGCCGAATTCTGCCAGCTCCTCCACCAGAGTCTCCGAACAGATCTCGGCACGCAGATGGAAGAAGTGGCTGATCTTGAGCAGGTGACTGGCGCGAAGATCCAGAATTTCAGTGCAGGTTTCGCGCGCATACTTGCCGTATTTCGATTTTGTCTCGGACAGGATCGACCCAACCCGCAATGCGTCAAACACCGTCGTGATCCCGGTCGAGGCCAGTTCAGCATCATGGGCGATGATCGCGTTCCTGCGGGGCCACTTCACGCCGGGTCTCGGCACCAGATGGCGCTCAAGATTGTCTGTGTGGAGCTCAACCAGCCCGGGCGCCAGAAAATTGCTCTCGCAGTCTACAGCACCTGGGACAGATGATCGGCCCTGAGCAACCTCGGCGATACGGCCACCGACGACCCGGACGGAGCCTCCAATGACTTCATCTTCCAGAACGAGTTGTGCGTTCGTCAGAACCGTTTCACCGGCTGCAACCGGTGTCGCGGATCGTGCCTCGGCACTCGCATCATTCATGGCGGTCTCCGTCTACTGCGAGCATGTCGCATGTGATCGTCGCGGTTTTGTGACAAAGCGGTGCAAGTAGCGCGCAGTCAAATCTTTGAGGATCGCCTGAACCGTGCCCGAATTCACCCGATATGCCGTCTACTACGCGCCCCATGCCGGTTCCGGTCTCGCGCGGTTCGGAGCCTCGTGGCTTGGCTGGGATGCTGATAGCGCCCGGACCTTGGCGCATCCGGAGTGCGGCGTTGATGTCGCCCGACTGACAGAGACGCCCAGGAAGTACGGATTTCACGGGACGCTGACCTCGCCGCTGCGACTGAAGTCCGGTGCTTCCGCGGATCAGCTTTCGGCCGCTGCGCGGGCCATTGCCACCACTGCGGCGCCGTTCGAAACCGCACCTCTTGTCCTGAAACGCTTGGGCCACTTTCTTGCGCTGGTGCCGTCCGCGCCGTCCGAAGATCTGAATGCCCTGCACGCATCGCTCGTGCGTGGTCTGTTCGGATTTCGCGAAGCGCCGACAGAGGGCGATTTGCGCAAACGGCGCGCAAACGGTCTTACCAATCGGCAGGAGAAGCTGCTCCAGGATTGGGGATATCCCTATGTGCTCGAGGAGTTCCGGTTTCATCTGACGCTTTCCGGCCGTCTCGACGCGGAAGAGGCCCGCGATCTTGAAGCGGTCCTAACACCCCTTACGGAACCTTTCTGCAAAGCCCCGTTCGAGATGACGGAGATCGCGCTGTTCGGCGAACGTGCTGCTGATGGACAGTTCCAGATCATCGAGCGCTACCCATTGGCCGGCTGAGGCAGCGCCGCCCGAAACGCCGCGACGGCAGTTTGCAGATCGCCGCCGTTCTCGACCGTGATCACATCATCCCCAACCGGCGGAGCGAAGCCTGCCCGCTTGAGACGCTTCGCGATGTCTTCGGCAGTTTCGCGCCCGCGTTGCGCGAGCCGTTCGGCTAAGACAGCCACCGGGGCAGCGACCACGATGACTCGGAAGCTCTCGAAACGCTGCCGCCCGGTCTCGATCAATTTTCGGGAAAGATTGGCGATGACGTTGAAGCCCGTAGCAAGTTGAGCATCTACAGTGATCGGGATGCCATAACTCAGGCCATGAGCCTCCCAATGCATGGCGAATACCCCGGCTTCGCGGCGGCGGGTGAATTCGGCAGTGTTGACGCTTTCGAAATCCTCGCTATCGGGCGCAGGCGGTCGCGTGATCACGCGCCGCGCAAGGATCATGTCGGCGCGCCCGGCTATTGCTTCGCGGATCAAGGTGTCCTTGCCTGCGCCAGACGGCCCGACCACCGCGACGAAGGACCCTCGGGTCATGCCGCCATCGGCGTGAAGGCCGAGACGTTGACCTCGCGCGAGCAAACCCTTTGTCGCGCGTCGACATCGTGGAAGATCCCGACGATCGCAGCGCCCCCGTCGCGGGCCTCCTCGATCATTTGCAGCACGGTTTCGCGGTTTGTCCGATCCAGCGAGGCTGTCGGTTCATCCAACAGCAGCGCCGGATAGGCATGCGCGAAGCCGCGCGCGATGTTCACGCGTTGCTGTTCCCCGCCCGAGAACGTCAACGGCGAAAGGGTCCACAACGCTTCAGGAATCCGAACCCGTTCAAGCAGGTCGCGGGCGCGTGCCCGCGCAGCGTCCTCAGACGTGCCGATCGCCAGCAACGGCTCGGCGACGACATCGATGGTCGGCACCCGAGGTACCACGCGCAAAAACTGGCTGACATAGCCGAGCGTCTTGCGCCGCAGCGCGAGGATCTCGCGTGGCTCCGCTCCGACAACTTCGACCCCGCCGACCCGGATCGAACCCGCCTGCGTCAGGTAGTTGCCGTAGATCATCCGCATCAGGGTCGATTTTCCTGATCCTGACACTCCCGTGAGGGCGACGCACTCACCGGGTGCAACCCTTAGGTTCCCGTCCTCCAACACTGAAATCACGGTGCTGCCATGCTGGTGAAGTGTGAAGCTTTTCGACACGTTCTGGACTTCAATCATCGTCAGACCCTCAAAACCGAACTGACCAACAATTGTGTGTACGCGTGCTGTGGATCATCGAGCACCTGATCCGTAAGGCCGGTCTCGACCACATGCCCGTCCTTCATCACCATCAGCCGATCGGCCAGCAGACGCACGACGCCCATGTCGTGGGTGACCACGATGGCGCTGAGCCCCAGTGAGCGCACCAGCCCACGCAGCAGATCGAGCAATCGCGCTTGAACCGATACGTCCAACCCGCCCGTCGGCTCATCCATGAAGACCAGCCGCGGGCCCGTCACCAGGTTCCGGGCAATCTGCAAGCGCTGCTGCATCCCGCCAGAAAACGCCGAGGGCCTGGCGTCGATCCGGTCCTCCGAAATCTCGACCTTGTCGAGCCAATCGAGCGCCGCACCCCGGATCTTGCCGTAGTGACGTGCGCCGACCGCCATCAGACGCTCGCCGACATTGCCGCCAGCGCTGACCGACATGCGCAGTCCATCCCGGGGGTTCTGGTGCACGAACGCCCAGTCTGTCCGACCCAGCATCCGTCGTTCAGGCTCGGACATTGTCAGCGTATCGCGCGGCCCATCCACCCGTGTATTGAAGATAACCTTGCCTTTATCCGGCGCCAGATGCCCGGCCAGACAATTCAGCAGCGTGGACTTGCCGGACCCCGATTCACCAACGACGCCAAGCACTTCACCTTCGTGGAGGTCAAAAGACACCCCTGTACAGCCGATGCGCTGACCGTAAGACTTCGAGAGATCTTCGACACGCAGCAACGGCGTCATCACACGTCTCCTAAAGCCTGCGAATACTCCGTTGGCGCAAGTACGAACTCGTCGATGCCGTTGACGAAGTTTCCATGCTTCGCAGCGGTCGCCCGTTTGATCTCGGCCCACTCCTCGTCGGCCATGAATTTCTCCCAGCATGACCGCAGTTCGTCCTCGTTCCGCCAGGCAAGCAGGTAGACAAAGAACACCTTGTCTTCCTTTCGGCTCTCCCACATCGCGAGAATGCGGAAGCCATGCCGTTCGAATATCGGGCAGGCCTGATCACGGAATCGGTCGTGGAATGGCCCGGCATTGCTTTCTGGGATCTCATAGATCCGCAACTGATTGATCATGCAGCATCCTCAGCTTGATAGGGCGCGCCCTGTTCACCGACATGTCCGGCCTCCCGGCGCTCGCGGCAGAAATCGGTATCCGAGCACACGAACATCCGCCCGCCATCGTCATCGACGATAACTTCGTCCAGATAGCTGTCCTCGGCTCCACACAGCGCACAGGGTTTTTCGGCGCGCATCCGCTCGAAGGGAAAATCCTCGAAGTCGAGACTGACGACCTGAGTATAGGGCGGCACCGCATAGATGCGCTGCTCACGGCCTGCTCCGAACAACTGCAGGGCCCCCATCTCCATCTTCGGATTGTCGAATTTCGGGATCGGCGAGGGGTCCATCACATACCGGCCCTCGACCTTGACTGGGTAGGCGTAGGCCGTCGCGATCTGACCATGCTGGCTGATGTCCTCGTACAGCTTCACGTGCATCAGGCCGTAGTCTTCGAGCGCGTGCAGCTTCCGCGTTTCGGTTTCGCGCGGTTCCAGAAAGCGCAACGGCTCTGGGAGCGGCACCTGGTAGACAAGGATCTGCCCTTCCGTCAGATCGCGTTCGGGGATGCGGTGGCGGGGCTGGATCACGGTCGCCTCGGCAGTCTCCTCGGTGGTCTCGACACCCGCTGTCTTCT
>JBHJIZ010000067.1:0-20749 GCA_050043005.1 Paracoccaceae bacterium | reverse complement strand
GGCGCCGTCGGCAGGGTCGAAGGCACGCACCGGATGGCCATGCGCCAGGAACAGGGCTGTCCACGAAGCCCCGATCACACCCGTGCCAAGCGAAGCATACGTTTCCGTCATCAGAACACTCCCGGATTGAGCGGGGAGGCCGCCGTCATGCCGCCGTCCACCGTGAAGAGTTGGCCGGTCGCGAAACTGGCCTCGTCCGACGCCAGCCAGACCGCCATCGACGCGATATCCTCGGGCTTGCCGAACCGGCGCGCTGCATGGCGGGCCAGCGCATCAGCCCTCGCAGCAACAGGATCCCGCGCGAGGTCAAATCCAGCCTCCAACATGCCGGTTTCGATCCAGCCGGGACAGATCGCATTGCAGCGGATTGCAGGCCCGTGGTCCACGGCGATCGATCGCGGCAAACCGTGGACGAATGCCTTGGAAGCATTGTAGAGTGCCATGGACGGATCAGCAACCTGACCAGAGATCGAGCCGATATTGATGAGCGACCCGCCCTCGCGCAGCTTTGGATTGAACGCGCGGCACATGTTGAACACGCCCTTGCAGTTCGTCCCGACGACAAGGTCCCATTCCGCATCCGTGCTTTCAGTCACCGTCTTTTCAACCTGAACACCGGCGTTGTTCACCAGAACGTCGAAAGCCTCTGCCCCCAGATCCTCGATCAGCGCCGCAACCGAACTACCATCCGAGACGTCCAGGTCAGTCCATCCACAATGCGCCGGCAGGTCGCCAGGGCGCGCGCCCCGACCACAAGTCGCAACACTGGCACCTTCCTCGATGAAGGCATCCACGATCGCCCGGCCGATACCCTGACGCCCCCCGGATACATAAGCGCGCTTGCCTTGAAGCCGCCTCATTGAAGCTCCATTACAGATCCAAGGTTTCCGACGCTTACAGCTTCATCTGTTGGACCTGGGCAGAAAGCCCGCCGTCCAGCACCCACAATTGACCCGAGGCGTAGCGCGCCTCGTCCGAGGCCAGCCAGGTGACGAGGTTCGCGATATCCTCCGGCGTGCCATAGGTCCGCATCGGATGCACATCGCGCACCGCATTCTGGAGTTGGTCTATGGATTGCCCGCCACCACCGGAGCCATCGCCCGCAAAGAAGCTCTGCAACATCGGCGTATCGACATAGCCCGGACAGATGGCGTTGCCGCGGATCCCCTCCGGCCCGTGATCGCAGGCCATCGCCTTGGTCAACGCATGCACGGCACCCTTGGTCGCACAATACGCTGCCAATCCCGGATCGGCGATGAAACCGTCATAGCTGCCGAAATTGATCACGCTGGCGCCGGTCGGGTTCTGCGCCGCCGCCTTGCGCAGAACCGGAAGTGCATATTTCGACGTCAGGAACATCCCGTCGACATTGACCGCAAAGGACCGGCGCCATTCATCCAGCGTGGTGTCCTCGATGGTTTTCTCGATTTCGATCCCCGCCGCATTGACCAGGATGTCGAGATGCCCCCAGTGTTGGGCAATGCGTGCCATCCCGTCCTGCGCCGCTTCCTCCGAAGTCACGTCATATGCCACCACCCGCACGTCATCCGGGGCATCGGGCCACTCGGCGACGTCGCCCGCCATGACGCGGGCGCCCTCGGCCGCGAACCGTGCGCAGATGGCGCGCCCGATCCCGCCGCAGCCTCCGGTAACGAAGGCGGTCTTGCCGTCAAGACGTGCCATCCTGATCCTCGTTCTCTTGCGCTACCGCGTCCTTGCTGGAGTGCGAATTCAAGGGCGGGAACCGGTAGTGAGCTGCCGCTACGGTCCAGTCCATGTGGTTGCGAACATATTCGCTCGAGGCGTCGCGTGGCGGGTTGAAATCCCAGTGCTCTCCGGCACCGGCCTCCATTGCCGCGTGCAGTGCTCGCCGCGATTTCTGGGTGCGAATGACGTCCGCGCGCAGCTTGGTGCTGTCCCAGCGATCTTTCACCTCTTTTGCGAAGGCCGCCGCCGCCGCTGCATAGGTTGGATCGGTCGTGAGATTGCTCCGCTCGTGCGGGTCTGAGACAACATCGTAAAGCTGCGGCGGATCCACATCGCAATGAATGTACTTCAGCGGTCCCCGTCGGATCATATAGACCGGCCAGGGCGTCATCTCGGCACAATACTCGCCGATCGCCTCGTCGGACTGGTCAGTCTCACCCCGCGCCAACGGCATCAGCGAGCGCCCATCGATCGGTTCGCCCAGCGGTGCACCATGCCTTGCCACATCCAGGAAGGTCGGCAACAGATCTACCAGGGAGCATGCGTTCGCTGATTGCCCCACCGCCACGTCTGGACCTGCCATGATCAGCGGCACGCGGGCGGAGTGTTCGAAGAAGTTCATCTTGTACCAAAGGCCGCGTTCGCCAAGCATATCGCCGTGGTCGGCGGTCACGATGACGAGGGTGTTGTCTATCTCTCCAATGTCCTCCAGCGCCTTGATCATGGCGCCTACCTTCGAGTCGAAGTAGCTGACATTGGCCAGATAGGCTCGTCGCGCACGGACGACTTCCTCGCGCGGCAACGGGGTGTAACTCGCCTCGATCCCGTCCATGACGCGGCGCGAAAACGGGTCCTGTTCCTCGGGCTTAAGAGCTAGCGCGGGCATCTCGATCTCATCGTCGGAATAGAGGTTCCACCACTCCGGTTTCGCGACATAAGGGTCATGGGGGTGGATGAAGCTCGCCACCAGGCAGAATGGGCTGGCATCCCCTGCCCCGCGATCCCGGCCCCGGTCGATCAGCCAGCGCCGCGCCGCGAACTCGACCTCGTCATCGTAATCGGTCTGGAAGGTCGCGACGGCCATGCCGCTTTCCTTGACCGTTTGCATGTTGTGGTACCACTTGTCGATGCGCTCGTCGGCGGCCTCCCAATCTGGGGTCCACGCAAAGTCCGAGGGATAGATGTCGGTCGTCACCCGATCCTGAAACCCATGTTTCTGATCCGGTCCAACGAAATGCATCTTTCCTGACAAACAAGTGCGATAACCGGCCTGTTTCAGATAATGCGCGAAGGTCGGGACCGAGGCACGAAATTCGCTGGCATTGTCATAAGCCGCTATCCGGCTGATCAGTTGCCCCGACATGAATGCGAAACGGGACGGCGCGCAAAGCGGCGAGTTGCAGTACGCCGCATCGAAGCGCATACCGCGCGCCGCCAGTGCGTCGATGTGCGGGGTCTTGGCAACGGGGTGGCCATAGGCTCCGGTGAAGTGCGGCGCCAACTGGTCCGCCATGATGACGACGATATTGGGACGAGTCATTGTAGTCTCCTGAAATGCTAACTTGAGTTCAGCGTTTCAGGTCCTCTGGCGGAGGCTGGTACTGCAGCGGTTTGATGTGACCACGTCTCATGCACCTCCATTAGCATACGCCTCCAGCACCAGCCCATGAAAATGATGCACGGCATGCTCAGATTTGCCCGATCCGCCCGGGTCATGGACAATCCGGCCTTGGTTGAAGGCAGGCGTCTGCATGCCCTTCTGCACGCTTTCGACGATGGCGATGTCTTCGCGTTGCAGAACCTCATCGAGATACCGGATGGCCTCCAGTTCCGTTGCATCGGGTTCTGGTGTCTCGAGATAGAAGTCGTATGTTTCGAGCGTCCGATCGGGCCCCGCCGGGATGATGTTCAGCACGATCATCGAGGACCGTCCCGGATAGCGCATCAGACAGGTCGTTGGCCAAAGCCACCAGACCGCATGGGTCCGCACGGTCGCGTTGGACACATCATAGGCCGAGTTCGCTCCCTGCCCGGCATCCGCCATATGGCTGGAATAGATCCCGTGCGTTGTGACCTTGTAGGTGTCCATGTCGACAAGATCGCAGAAATCCTTGTGCGCGGTCGGGCAGTGATAACACTCGAGGAAATTGTCGACGACGTTCTTCCAGTTCGACTTGATGTCGTAGGTCAGGCGGTGCCCGAAGGTCAGGTCGCCGACATCCGGCGCCCAATGAAGAACCTCGGCTGCGAGATCTCCCGATTGCTCTGAAAGAGGGGCAGTGTCGGGGTCGAGATTGACGAAGATGAACCCACAGAACTCTTCGACCTGCACGGCGTCCAGGCAGATCGTACCAAGGTCGAAATCCTGCAGGTTCTCCGTCTCTGGCGCGCGGCGAAGCTGTCCTGTCAGATCGTATACCCAGGCATGATATGGGCACATGATACGTGTTGTCTCGCCCTCGCCGGTCAACAGATGATGCGCCCGGTGTTTGCAGACGTTGTAGAAGGCGCGCAGAACGCAGTCGCGATCGCGGACGACGGCGATGGGACGCCCGGCAATCTCGGTCGCGTAGTACGACCCAGACTTACTCAGCTTCTCGACATGGCAGACCCATTGCCAGGTGCGCGCGAAGATCGTGTCGAGGTCATGCCGGTACCAGCGAGGGTCGGTATAGGCCTCGGCAGCCAGTGACAGGGACCGTGCCGGATTGGTGTCATAGCCATGACGAATGTCTGCAACCTCTTGTGGGGAAAGAGCCAGGGTCATCCGCGCCTCCGATCCAGATCGATGTGGCATGATCCGCGACGATAGTGCTCTCGACTATGCAGGAATCGCCAGAACATGTTCACATTCAGACATTCGGCCAGGCACGGGAGCCAAGTCCGGCTCACTTTCCGGACATGAACGCCAAGCTTGGTCATCCGAAGGCCAAGCGTTGCATGATCTCAAGCTAGCACGTTCAGAAGTCTTTCACGCGACGCATCTTACACGCGACGTATCTCGGTCTTGCAGCCTCAGGCGTAATCAACGTCACGCGCGCGTGACGCTTTCAAAATCCGGCGGTTCGTGGCGGACGGTGCATTGGCCAGGCACGAAACTCGAACGGAACACGGCCCTCTGTACGATCCTTTCCAGGCGGTAGCCCGAAGCGTTCCCGATAGGCACGGCTGAACGCGACTTGGCTGCGAAAGCCCGAGGCGATGGCGACCTCGGCCAGCGGAAGCTCAGTCTGAGTCACCAGCCCGCGCGCGCGATCTAAACGAATTTCCCGGTAATAGAGCGCTGTCGTCCTGCCCAGATGACGCGCAAACAATCGGTTGAGCTGGCGCTGCGAAAGCCCGGCTTCGGCGGCGATCTCCGGGATCGTCAGCGGCTCTTCCAGATGCGCTTCCATTTGCCGGATCGCCGTGCGCACCGGCGCCGGAATCGAACGCCCCAGCGGTTCCGCCAAGCTCGGCAGTTGCTGCGTCCGGCCAGGCCGGATCGTCTGATGGAAGACATACCGCGCAGCAGAGTTCGCGACCGTCTCGCCAAGGCGCTCGCGCAGGATGTGCAGGGCCAGATCAGCAGACGCCTGCCCACCGCAGCAAGTCAGGCGATGTCCGTCCACCACGAAAAGCTCCTCGGTCACGTCAATGTCCGGGTACAGCTCGATGAAAGCGTCGATGTGTTCATAATGAACTGTCGCACGCTTGCCGGTCAGGAGACCCACATCGGCGAGGATGAATGCTCCCGTGTCCAAGCCGGCAAGCGTAGCGCGTTGTCTGGCAAGACGCCGCAGGAACGCGCGGAGCGCCGGTGACGCATGGCGTTCCGGCGCCCAGCTAGACGACACGATGACAAATTCTGGTGATTGGCACGCTTGCGGCAGCGGCTCTGTTTCGATTGCAACGCCATTGCTGGCCATAACCATGCCGCCGTCCGGTGAGACGAGTGACCATCGGAACCGGGCGCTCCCTTCCAGATAGTTGGCGGCGCGAAAGGGATCGAGGAATGCCATCGTGGTCGCCAGATTGAAGTCCGGCGTTACGACAATAAGAATCTCTATCAGATCTGAGCGGGTATCCATCATCGCCCCATCTTGAGAGGAGCCCGCTCACCACGACAAGACTATTCGACGAGGCGATCTGAACGATGCGATGCTCTTGCATTGAAAGCGGCCATGCGAAACCGGGACATACAACAGTGAAGACAGGCGTGCGGGCAGACCGGGCGCATGATCTGGTTTGGGTGTGGTTCAATGGGATGACGCACGATCACAAATGTGGAGGCGTTTTTTCTGGCCACGGATCGGGCGAAAGTCGCAAATCATGGTGACAGGACCGGCCGGCACAGGACTATGATGTCGACCGTCCGCTACCAGAGCGCGCAGCCTCGACACTTCGAAGCCGCCTGCGGCACATCAAGGATCAAAGGAAGGGACACGATGCAGAACGCAGACAAGATTTGGGATCATGTCGACGACCATCGCGATGCGTTCATCGGGCTTTCTGATCGCGTGTTCGACGTGCCCGAGACGCTCTACAACGAGTTTCAATCGGTTGCCGAACATACCGCCATGCTGCAAGAGCAAGGCTTCCGAACAACCCAGAATGCCGCCGGTCTGCCGACGGCCGTGCTGGGTGAAGCTGGCGAAGGCGGTCCCGTGATCGCCATCCTGGGCGAATTCGACGCCCTGCCGTATCTGAGCCAGGAACCTGGTGTGGCCGAACCGAAACCGTTGCAGGAAGGCGGCAACGGGCATGGCTGCGGGCACAATCTGTTGGGTTCTGCGGCACTGCTTGCAGCGACCGCCGTGAAGGACTGGCTTGCCGCGTCGGGCGTCCAAGCGCGCGTCCGGTATTATGGCTGCCCGGCCGAGGAAGGTGGCGCTGCCAAGGCGTTCATGGTGCGAGAGGGGCTGTTCGACGATGTTGACCTGGCCATCTCGTGGCATCCGGCGACGTTCACCGCCGTGAACAAGGCGAATTCGCTGGCCAACATGCGCATCGATTTCACTTTCCACGGCAAGGCCGCCCACGCCGCCGGAGCACCGGAATTGGGCCGCAGCGCGCTTGATGCCGTCGAGTTGATGAATGTCGGCATCAACTACATGCGCGAACACATGCCCGACGATGCGCGCGTCCACTATGCCTATCTGGATGCCGGTGGCGTTGCGCCAAACGTCGTCCAGCACAAGGCAACTGTACGTCAGTTGGTACGGGCGCGTGATCTACCGGGGCTCAGATCTCTGGTCGAGCGGGTCAAGATGATCGCCGAAGGTGCCGCGCTGATGACCGAGACCCGGGTTGAGCACAAGGTGTTCACGGCGGTTTCGAACCTTCTGGGCAACAGACCGCTGGAAGAAGCCATGCAACTGGAAATGGACCGGCTGGGTCCCGTTGCGTTTGACGAGGACGACCGCGCCTTTGCACGCGAGATCCAGAAGACGCTGACCGACGAGGACATTGCGGTGTCGTTCCGGCGCTGCGGGATGCCGCCTCCCGAAGACGGCCTGGCGCTCTGCGATTTCGTTGCGCCGCTCGATCTGCAAGGCGAAGGCGGTGAAGGCAGCACGGATGTGGGCGACGCCAGCTGGGCGGTCCCGACCGTGCAGGCCCGTGTCGCGACTTGCGCCGTCGGAACACCTTTCCACACATGGCAGACCGTGGCACAGGGCAAGACCCCGGCTGCGCACAAGGGCATGATCTATGCCGCGAAGGTCATGGCGGCGACGGCGAAACAGGCGATCGAGGACCCTGCCCTGATCGCAGCGGCACAGGCCGAGCATCAGCGCAACCTCGCCAAGACGCCCTATATCTGCCCTATCCCGGACGACGTGCCCGCGCCGATCATCAAACCGGCGGCCTGATAAATGAGTGGCCCGCGCGTTGCCCTGATGGGCATGATCCTGGAGTCCAATCGCTATGCCAGACCGGCGGAGCGCGCCGATTTCGAGAGTCTGACCTGGATGGGTGGAAACGCCCTGATGGCGGAGGCGCGCAGCGAAACACCATCGATCGCGCAGGAGTTTTGCGCATTCGTCGCTGCGATGGACGCCACCGGCCCGTGGGCGCCGATCCCTGTGCTGCTGGCGGCGTGTCACCCGCATGGTCCGGTAGAGAAGGATGTTTTCGAGGCCTATTGGCAATCTATCGAGGCCGGATTGCAAGAGCCCGTCGATGCGGTTTACCTCTGCCATCACGGTGCGATGGTCGCGACGCATCTGGACGACCCGGACGGTGAACTGGCCGCCCGGGTCCGTTCACTGGTCGGGCCGGATGTACCGATCGTCCAGACACTGGACTTGCACGGTAACATCTCGGACCGAATGTGCGATGCAGTCGATCTGATCTGCGGTTACCGGACCAATCCGCATGTCGACATGATCGAGCGTGGAGAAGAAGCCGCCTTCACCCTGCGTCGGATCCTGGGCGGATTGGCGGCACCGCAGGTCGTGCACGTCAAGCTGCCGTTGGCCCCTGCCTCTGTGACCCTGCTGACGGCGCATGGCCCCTACGGAGATCTGATTGACTTTGGTCAGAAGCGTCAGGCCGAGCTGTCCGGCGCGATCCTGAATGTGTCGATCTTTGGGAACTTCATCTTTTCGGATGTGCCGGAGAACGGCCTGTCGATTGTTGTAACCGCACGGCGCGACCGTGCCGCTGCCGAGCGCCTGGCCCAAGAGATCGCCGCAAAGGCCTGGACCATGCGGGAGCGGTTCATCCGGGAACTGACCTCGGTCACTGATGCTGTCGCGCTATCCAAAAGAACCGATGACGCGCCCGTTATCCTCTCGGATGCAGGCGACAATCCCGGCGGCGGTGGAAGTGGACGGACGACCGAACTGTTGACCGCCTTGCACGAAGCCGGTGCGCAGGCTGTCTATTACGGGTCGTTCTTCGATCCCGAACTTGCCGAGGAAGCACGGGAACTCGGCGTCGGCACGCGGTTTCGCGCACGCTTCAATCGCGGCCAGACGGACGCGACCTGGGAGCGCTGGGATCTGCCGTTCGAGTGCGACGCGACGGTTCTGGCATTGCACGACGGCAATGTGACGGGACGTCTGGGCATCTTCGCCGGGCGTCACCTGCACCTTGGCGCCTCTGCTCTCATTCAGATCGATGGCATCAAAGTTGTCGTCATCTCGGACCGCTCGCAGACAGCCGATCCGATCTTCTTCGAGATGTTCGGTCTGGACATCGCCAATGCGCGTACGATCTGCGTGAAGTCGCGCGGGCATTTCCGGGCCGGTTTTCTGCCGTGGTTCCCGCCTGAGGCTGTCTACGAGGTTGATACGGCTGGGTTGACTTCGCCAATCCTCGACCGATGGCCGTTGGAGCGGATCCCGCGCCCGAGCTTTCCGCTCGACCGTGATGCTGTGTGGCAGCCGGACGCAGGTCATAGCCAGAGGCAGTGCGATTGAGCTTTGCAATCGTCGCTAAGTTGTTAAGGTTTCGGTGATCGGCGGACGCGCAGTCCGCATCCGGGAGAACAGGGAGCCTGCAACATGAATTTTAAGCGACCGATCGGCATTCTGGTAGCGACAACTCTGCTCGCCACGCCAGTGCTGGCTGAAGAACTGACCATTGGCTTGTCGTCCGAGCCGACGGCGATGGACCCGTATTTCCACAACCTGGGTCCGAACAACGCAATGACCCGCCACATCTTTGACCGCTTGATCCTTCAGGATGAAAAGCAGGCTCTCACGCCCGGGCTGGCAACCTCGTGGGCGCCCGTGGACGATCTGACCTGGGAATTCAAGCTACGCCAGGGCGTCAAGTATCACGACGGCTCGGACTTCAACGCGGATGACGTGGTCTGTTCGTGGGAGCGTGCGCCGAACGTACCAAATTCGCCGTCGTCGTTTGGGACCTACACCAAGGGCAAAACGGTGGTGAAGATCGATGATTTCACAGTGCACATCAAGACTGCGGCGCCGTTCCCGCTGATGGCGAACGATGTGTCCAACATCGCGATCGTCTCATCCGAGACCGGGTGCAACGCATCGACCGAAGACTACAACAACGGACCAGCAAGCGTGGGCACCGGGCCGTTCAAGTTCGTCAGCTACTCGCCGGGCGACTCGATCGTGTTGGAGCGCAACGACGACTACTGGGGCGAGAAGCCCGTCTGGTCGAAGGTCACGCTGAAGCCGATCAAGTCGGGACCGTCCCGCGTCGCGGCGCTGCTGGCCGGTGATGTAGATATGATCGAAGGCGTACCCACTACGGACATCACGACGCTCGCTAAGAATGACGACCTCGCGCTCAGCCAGGGTGTCTCGAACCGGGTGATCTACCTCCACCTGGACCATGACCGCGCGGACAGCCCGTTCGTGACGGCCAACGGCGGTGGTGACATCGACAACCCGCTGCGCAAACTGGAAGTGCGCCAAGCGATCTCGAAGGCCATCAACCGTGACGCCATTGTCGACCGCGTCATGGAAGGTGTGGCCATCAAAGCTGGACAGCTGCTGCCGGAAGGCTTCTTCGGTGTGTCAGACAAGCTGGCACCTGTTGACTATGATCCGAACGGCGCCAAGGAACTGCTCGCAAAGGCCGGTGTCGCGGACGGGTTCGAGCTGACGATCCATGGCCCGAACGACCGCTACATCAACGACGCAAAGATCGCCGAGGCCATCGGCCAGATGCTGACGCGCATCGGGATCAAGACCCAGGTCGAAACCATGCCGCGCTCGGTCTACTTCAAGCGGGCCTCGCGCGGTGGACCCGACGAGACGCCGGAATTCAGCTTCATCCTCGTCGGATGGGGTGCCGGTTCGGGCGAAGCGTCGTCTCCGCTGAAGTCGCTGATCGGTACGCATAACCCGGACAAGGGGTGGGGGCGGCGAACCGCGGCCGGTACTCAAACCCCAAGGTTGATGAGCTTCTCGAGACAGCACTGGCAACGGTCGAGGACCCGACCCGTCAGAACCTGTTGGCCGAGGCGACGGAGATCGCGATCAACGATGGCGCGATCATCCCCCTGCACTATCAGGTCAACACATGGGCTGCGAAGAAGGGCCTGACATACAAGGCCCGTACCGACGAGGCGACACTGGCCATCGGGGTCGTCAAAGAGTGAACCATTCGTAGGGTGGGGATCATCTCCACCCTGCGCCTTGGGGCAACGGCGTGACCGTCTTCATCATTCGGCGTTTGCTGCAGGCGGTCATCGTCGTGTTCATCATGTCGCTGATCGTCTTCTTCGGCGTCAACGTGATCGGCGACCCGGTCGACATGCTGATCAATCCTGAGGCCGATCAGGCCGAGATCGAACGCACGATCAAGGCGCTGGGTCTCGATAAGCCCATTCACGAACAATACCTGTTCTTCCTGAAGGGCGTTGCGACGGGCGATTTCGGGAAGTCCTTCATCTTCGGTGAACCGGCGCTGAAGCTGATCCTGCACCATATGCCCGCCACGATTGAACTAGCACTTGTATCGCTGATCATGGCCATCGTGCTGGGCATTCCGCTGGGGCTCTATGCAGGACTTTTCCCCGATCAGCGTGTGTCGCGCGGGATCATGGCCGCGTCGATCCTCGGGTTCTCTTTGCCGACCTTCTGGGTCGGGCTGATGATGATCATGCTCTTTGCGGTCTATCTGGGCTGGCTGCCCTCGACCGGGCGCGGCGACACGGCGGTGTTTCTGGGGATTGAGTCCAGTCTCTGGACGCGGGATGGGCTGTCTCATCTGTTCATGCCCGCGCTGAACCTGGCGCTAACCAACATCTCCCTGGTGATCCGCCTGACCCGCGCCGGGGTGCGCGAGGCGATGCATCAGGATTACATCAAGTTCGCCCGTGCCAAGGGTTTGAAGCCGCGCCGTGTGATCGGCGTGCATCTGATGAAGAACATTCTGATCCCCATCATCACGGTGCTTGGGCTGGAGTTCGGAAGTCTGATGGCGTTCTCGGTCGTGACCGAGACGAGCTTTGCCTGGCCCGGCATGGGCAAGCTGCTGATCGACTGACTGTTGCAGCTCGACCGCCCCGTCGTCGTCGCCTACCTGATGATCATCGTTCTGTTCTTCGTGGTCATCAATCTGGTCGTCGACATCCTGTACTCTGTGCTGGATCCGCGCGTTCGTCTGAAGGATCAAGGCACATGACGGACACGGTGACGATCCGCGTCGAAACGCCGTTCCAGCGCTTCTGGTCGGAATTTCGCGAAAGCAAGATCGCCCTGGTGGCCTTGATCGTTCTGGCGTCCATCATCGTGCTTGCGGTCCTGGCGCCGTGGATCACACCGCAGAACCCTTATGATCTGGCGCAGGTCGATGTTCTCGATGGGAAGATGGAGCCGGGGTCGGAGGCCTTTGCGGGCTACACCATGTGGTTGGGATCGGACGGAGCGGGGCGGGATTTGTACTCGGCCATTCTCTACGGGCTGCGCATTTCCCTGACAGTTGGACTGGCCGCTGGTGTCCTGGCATTGATCATCGGTACAGCCATTGGACTGGTTGCAGCCTATGCCGGTGGCCGGACCGAAATGCTGATCATGCGAGCCGTGGACATCCAGTTATCGTTCCCGGCAGTCCTGATTGCCCTGATGCTGGTGGCTATCCTGGGGCGCGGCATCGACAAGATCATCATAGCACTCGTTGCCGCCCAATGGGCGTACTATGCGCGCACAGTCAGGGCGACGGCGCTGGTCGAAAGCGCCAAGGAATATGTCGAGGCTGCCCGGTGCCTCGCATTGTCTCACACGCGGATCGTCTTCCGGCATGTGCTGCCCAATTGCCTTGCACCACTGATTGTGATCGGCACGGTGCAGACCGCATCGGCCATCGCATTGGAGTCAACGCTCAGCTTCCTCGGCGTTGGATTGCGCCAGACAGAACCGTCCCTCGGCGTCCTGATTTCGAACGGCTTCGAGTACATGATGTCGGGGCGTTACTGGATCAGCTTCTTCCCTGGCGTGGCGCTTCTGGTGACCATCGTCTCGATCAACCTGGTCGGCGACCAGTTGCGCGACGTTCTGAACCCGAGGCTGAAGCGATGACGGTCCTGTCGGTGGAAGGGCTCAAGACCCATTTCTTTACCCGCGCCGGTGTGGTGCGTGCGGTGGACGGGGGCGATTTCGCGCTGGAACGCGGCGGGATCATGGGGCTGGTCGGAGAATCCGGATCCGGCAAGTCCGTCACCGGCTTCTCGATCCTGGGCCTCGTCGACCCGCCGGGACGGGTCGCAGGCGGGAAGATCGTCTTTCACGGCGAAGACCTTGCACAAGCGTCGGAAGCCCGGATGCAGGCGCTGCGCGGCGCACGGATCGCGATGATCTTTCAAGATCCGATGATGACGCTGAACCCGGTTCTGCGCATCGACACCCAGATGATGGAGGCGATCCAGGCACACGAAGCCGTCTCGCGGACCGAGGCCTGGACCCGCGCGCGGGACGGTCTCGCTCAGGTCGGCATCCCCAGTGCGGCGCAACGCCTGCGCGCCTATCCGCATCAGCTTTCCGGCGGGATGCGTCAGCGCGTGGCGATCGCGATCGCGTTTCTGAACAATCCCGACCTGCTGATCGCAGACGAGCCGACGACGGCATTGGACGTCACGATCCAGGCGCAGATCGTGCATGTTGCGCAGACCCTCTGTCGGGAACGGGGCACTGCACTGATCTGGATCACCCACGATCTTGCCGTGGTGGCCGGACTCGCGGACCGGATCGCCGTGATGTATGCAGGCCGGATCGTCGAGGCGGGCGCGACGGACGAGATCATTGATCGGCCGCGTCATCCCTATACCGTTGGTTTGCTCGGCTCTGTCCCCTCGGCGAACAAGCGGGGGGAGCGGCTTACGCAGATCCCGGGGATGACGCCGAACATGCTCGCTTTGCCTGACGGGTGCGCCTTCCGGGAGCGCTGTCCGAGAGCGACGGAGGCCTGCACGAACGAGCCACCGGACGCCGCCGATGCCGATGCGCACGCGGTCCGGTGCTTCCACCCGCACGGCACCGAGGTCACCGCGTGAGCCCTCTGATCGAAGCGAAAGGACTGTCCAGACGGTTCGTGAAACGGCTGGATCTGGCCGGAAAGATCGCCGCGCGACTGGGTGCGGACATCCACGAGGAGGTCGTGCACGCCGTCGATACGGTCGATCTGTCGGTGATGCCGGGAGAGGTCGTTGGACTGGTGGGCGAGTCCGGCTGTGGAAAGTCAACGCTGGGGCGGATGATTGCCGGCATTCTTCCACCGACAGAGGGCACAGTCCTGCTGGACGGTCAGGACATCGCGAAGCTTTCCGGTCCTGAGCGCCGGGATGCCGCGCTGGCGATCCAGATGATCTTTCAGGATCCGTTTGCCAGTCTGAACCCGCGGATGCGGGTCGAGCAGATAGTCGGCGAAGCGCCCCTGGTGCATGGGCTGACCGACCGTGCCGGGCTGTCGGACTATGTCGATGACATCATGACGAAAGTCGGGCTCGATCCATCGATGAAGCGGCGGTATCCGCACCAGTTCTCGGGCGGGCAGCGCCAGCGCATCGGCATCGCGCGTGCACTGGCGGTGAGGCCGCGTTTTCTGGTTTGTGACGAGGCTATCGCCGCGCTGGATGTCTCGATCCAGGCGCAGGTGCTGAACCTGTTCATGGACCTGCGCGAAGAGTTCAACCTGACCTATCTGTTCATTAGCCACGATCTGAGCGTGGTCGAGCATATCGCCGATCGGATCGTCATCATGTATCTCGGCCGGGTCGTGGAGTCGGCACCGACCGAGGCGCTTTTCGCGGATCCGCAGCACCCCTATACGCAGGCCTTGCTGGCCGAGGTGCCGCGGCTGGATCAGCGCAACCGCGCGTTCACGCCGATCTCGGGCGAGATCCCGTCCCCGTTGTCGCCACCGCCGGGATGCCACTTCCACCCGCGCTGCCCGCACGTGTTGGACAGTTGCAAAACGACGGCCCCCAACCTTGTGCAGCGGCAGGACGGCTGGGATATCCGCTGTCACCTGCACCCGGGAGGCTGAGCTTAGTGGATTGACTCAGACATTTGGTATCCACTTGCCGCATTCTCTTATCCAAATGTCTGAGCCGGAAAATCCACTAGAAAACATATAGTTGCTAGTGGTTCTATTGATCGAGACGTTTGCTTGCGAGGATGCGGCCGCGAGATGCAAACGTCTCGATCGAACCACTAGAGCTGCTCGCGGATCATTCGTATCTGGGCGGCACGGCTTTCCCAGCCGCGCCGCCATCGTCGTCTAGAGCGCGCCCTGGGACATCTGCTCCGCGATGTAGTCCGCTTGACGGATCGCCAGCGTCACGATTGTCAGCGTCGGGTTTTCAGCCGCCCCAGTGGTGAACTGCGACCCGTCCGAGATGAACAGGTTCGCGATGTCGTGGCTCAGACCGTTCTTGTTGACCACGCCGTCGCGCGCTTTCTCGGACATCCGATTGGTGCCGAGGTTGTGCGTCGAGGGATAGGGCGGCGTTGGATAGGTCTGCGTGGCCCCCACCGCATCGTAGATCGCCATGCCTTGCTTGTAGGCGTGATTGCGCATCGCGATGTCGTTCGGGTGGTCGTCAAAGTGGACGTTCGGAACCGGCTGGCCATGCTGGTCCTTGATGTCCGGATGCAGCGTCACGCGGTTCGATTCCTGCGGCATGTCCTCGCCGACGATCCACATGCCAGCCATGTTCTCGTAGCCGTCCATGGCAGCGGTAAACTCGCGGCCCCAGGCTCCCGGATTGAGGAAGGCGGCCATGAACGGCAGGCCGATCGACAGGGTCTCGAGCTCATAGCCACCGACGAAGCCGCGTGACGGGTCGTGCCGGGACTCGTCCGTGATGATCCCCGCCATCGTGGTGCCGCGCCACATGCGCACTGGTTTGTCGAACACCGCATAGACCGAGCCTGTCATGTGCCGCATGTAATTGCGCCCGACCTGACCCGAGGAGTTCGCCAGCCCGTCGGGAAACATCGACGTGGCCGAGTTCAACAGGAGCCGCGGGCTTTCGAACGAGTTCCCCGCCACGCAGACGACGCGGGCTTTCTGGAACTGCTGGTTGCCGTCCTTGTCGGCATAGAGCACGCCCGTGACCTTACCGCTGTCATCGTGCTGGACCTGCAGGGCCATGCACTGTTCGCGGACCTCGAGCTTGCCGGTGGCCTCGCCCTGCGGGATCTCGACATAGCCCGCCGACCACTTGGCGCCCCATTTGCAACCCTGGAAGCAGAATCCGGTTTGCTGACAGGCGGGCCGCCCATCGCGGTCGACCGAGTTGATCGCCATCCGACCGGTGTGCACGTTCTTGTAGCCCAGCGCCTTGGCGCCCTTCTCGAAGATCTTGTAGTTGTTGTTGCCGGGCAGCGCGGGCATCCCGTGGGTCTGCGTCACGCCGAGCTTCTTCTCCGCCTTGTCGTAATAGGGTTCGAGATCAGCCAGAGTGATCGGCCAGTCCAGCAGGTTCGCACCGGGCACGTCGCCGTATTCGGTGCGAATGCGGAACTCGTGATCCTGGAACCGCAGCGATGCGCCCGCCCAGTGCTGGGTCGTGCCGCCAACCGATTTCACGATCCATGCGGGCAGGCCCGAGAAGTCCTTGGCGACCCTCCAAGACCCTGACGTCGTGCGCGCGTCGGTCCACGCGAGTTGTCCAAACGAGGCCCATTCGTCATTGACGAAATCTTCGGGGTTGTGCCGTGCGCCCGCTTCGAGCGAGACGACGTCCACGCCCTTCTGTGCCAGTTCGTTGGCGAGCGTGCCGCCGCCCGCGCCGGTGCCGATGATGACGACGACGCTGTCGTCGTTCAGATCATAAGGTGCAGCCATGATCCGCCCTCCTCACAGCCAGTCGATGTCGTCGAAACCGCGGGCGATGTAGCCGCCCTTGGAGTAGCTCTCGCCCTCGTACCCGAATTCGGGCCAAAGCTCGGGCTGGTTGTAGAGCCCGACCACGAGGCTGCCGCGCACGGCACCGAAGAACGGCGTGCCCTCGATCTGCTTCAGCAGTGCGACCCTGTCGGCCTCCCAACCGGTTTCGACATAAGACGGATTGCCGCCGCTGACGGCCATGCTGTTCAGGGTGGCGACGCCCTCCTCAATCAGCGCCTTGGCATCGGCGGTGTCGTGGGCCTTCATGGCAATCGCGTAGTACCGGTCGGCAAGCCGGTCGTGCGGATAGACATCGCGCGCCATCTGAACCAGCGTTGCAAACGTGCCCGGCTGCAGATGCGCCAACTCCGAGGCCCAGGCCTCGCCCGTGTGCATCAGGTAGCCGGGACCCGCCACCAGAACGGCGCCAACGGCTGTTCCCGAAGAGAGTAGCTGCCGCCGCGTCATATGACGCGGGCTTGGTTGCTGTGTCATGGTTTCCTCCACATTGCCTGGGCCATTTGCGGCCTCTCGGTTTTGGGTGTCCGGGTTTGCCCGGACTGTTGTCCGTTGTTTGGTGCCCGGATTTGCCCGGATTATTGGTAGCGGCCGTGCCGCTGCAGGACTTCGATCTCGTAGCCGTCCGGATCCTGGATGAAGAAGAACCGTGCGATCGGGTCGGTCCCCGGCCCACCGGGTGCGAAGGCCACGAGCTTGCGCGGAGCAAGGCCAGCCTCGGTCAGGCGGGCATGTTCAGCATCCAGATCATCGACGCAGAAAGCGATGTGGCCATACCCGTTGCCCAGATCGTAGGCCTCGGTCTGGTCTTTGTTGACCGTCAGTTCGACTTCAAAGTCGTTCTCGGCATTGCGCAAATAGACGAGCGTGAAACTCTCGAAATCCAGCCTGTCCGCGACCTTCAGACCGAACGCGGTGTCGTAGAAATTGACCGAACGCTCTTCCTCGAGCACCCGGACCATCATGTGAATGGCCTTGGCCACGCGATCCTCCCAATCGACCCGTCCTGTGGATCAATATGGGCGAGTCGCATTCGCCCAAGGTGGTATTCCTATACTACGTTGCTACTCGGCCGCGATCGGCGCCACGTCGAGCAGACCCGCTTCGCGGCGCAGGTGCTGCAAGCAGGCACAGCGCAGCAAGGATGTGAAGTTGCGCGCTTCGCCATGCAACTCTAGCACCTCGGAATGCAGCTTCGACAGTAAGCCCGGGGTGGTAAAATCCTCGGCAGCGGCGATGGTGTCGAGCATCTCCCAGAATGCGGTTTCCAGGCGGATCGACGTAGACTGACCGTTCAATCGCAAGGATCGTGTTTCGCTCTGATAGCTGGCGGGGTCCTGCCCCGCGAAGATCTGGCACATCTGGTATCCTCCCAAGTCGTTTTTGTCGTTTTGTGTCGCGCGCCATCCTTAGCGTATCACTGTTTTCCGCCGTTCGACTCGTGCAGCGGCGTTGCTTGTGCAGGCGGAATTCCCATGCGTTGGACACCGCATCCTTGCCCCGGTTGGCCATGCCGCCTTGGTGGTCGCGTCTAAGCATAGCGACAAATAGATAAAACTATTCGGGTGGCACGCGTCCCTCGAATGTGCACAATCCAAACAGGGGTTGTCCGTGCAGAGCCTGATGGCTGATCCGGAACAGAAAAGACGGGCAACACGACAGGAGAGAACGATGTCAAAACACATGATGACCGATCGGTCATTCCACCCGTTGGCGACAAGCTTTGTCAAAGCTTTCAAGGATCAGAAGATGAACCGCCGCGAGTACCTCGCGTCGATGATGGCGGTCGGTGTGACGGCCGCGGGCGCCTTCTCGCTGGGTGGACTGGCGCCGACGACGGCCAAGGCGGATGACCACGCCAAGAAGGGCGGCACCTTGCGCGTTGCAACGCCGGTACGCGCGGCAGGGCTGAAGGATCCCCGGACGTTTGACTGGGACGCGCATGTCTCGCGCCAGTCCTGCGAATACCTGGTGCGCTGGGAACGCGACGCGAGCTTCACGCCGTGGCTGCTGGAAAGCTGGGAAATCAACGACGACGCCACCGAGTATACGCTGAATGTCCGCCAGGGCATCAAATGGACCAATGGTGACGACTTTACGTCCGAGGACGTGGTCTTCAACATCACGCGCTGGTGCGAGAAGGACGTCGAGGGCAACTCGATGGCCGCGCGCATGGGAACGCTGGTCGATCCCGACACCAACAAGGCCATCGAGGGTTCTATTACGGCGGTCGACAGCCACACGGTCAAGCTGGTGCTGCCGAAGCCCGACATCACCCTGATCGCTGGGTTCACCGACTACCCGGCCCTGATCGTGCACCGCAACTTCGACCCGTCCGGCAACTTCATGGAGCAGTTCAACATCGGGACCGGCCCGTTCGAGATCGTCGAGTGGGAGCCGAACTCCCGCGCCCGCGTCGAGCGGCGCGAAGGCTACTGGGGCGGCGATGCTTACCTGGATGCCATTGAATTCATTGACTTTGGGACCGATCCGAACGCGATGATCAGTGCGTTTGAGGCCGAAGAGGTCGACACCAACGAGCAGTCGCAGGGCGACCAACTGGATCAGTTGGATTCGATCGGTCTGGTGTCCTCCGAGATCGCGACGGGCGCCACAATCGTCTGTCGCTTCAACAATGGCGTCGAGCCGTTCACCGATCCGAAGGTCCGCCGGGCACTACAGCTTGCGGTCGACAACAGCGTTGTCCTCAACATCGGGGTCGACGGGCGCGGCGCACCGGCCGAGAACCACCATGTCGGGCCGATGCATATCGAGTATCACGAGCTTGAGCCATTCAAGCGCGATGTCGAACAGTCCAAGGCGCTGCTGGCCGAGACCGGGCATACCGATACGGAATTCGAGGTCATCTCGATCGACGATGACTGGCGGCGCAACACGACGGACGTGATCGCGGCCCAGATGCGCGATGCGGGCATCAACGTGAAGCGCACGGTGATCCCGGGCGACTCGTTCTGGAACGACTGGACCAAGTATCCGGCGTCGACCACCAACTGGAACCCACGGCCACTGGGCGTGCAAGTCCTTGCTTTGGCTTACAAATCCGGACAGCCGTGGAACGAGTCCGGCTTTGCCAGCCCGGAGTTCGACGCGGCCCTGGACAAGGCGATGGCGACGCCCGACCCCGACGCGCGGCGCGAAGTCATGAAGGACGTGCAGCAGATCCTGCAGGACTCGGGCACGCTGATCCAGCCGTACTGGCGGTCGGTGTTCCGCCACATGAACGAGAGCGTAAAGGGTTTCGAGGCCCACCAGGCGCTCGAATTCCACATGGAAAAGGTCTGGCTGGACACCTGAGAAACGACACTGCGGGCCGGTCCCTTTTGCGGGGCCCGGCACGTGGTCAACCCGCGCCTGCAAGGTGGATATTGCGGACCGATCCGGGATGATTTCGCCGATGAAGTGTCCGGTGATTTAAATCACGCAATTTTTCATTAACTGGATATCGAAGCCGCCAGACGGCCCGGATCGGGCGTTAACCAAGTTTTCGGAAAGTTTGCGGAGAATGCTGCTTATCGGTTCGGGGTGGTGTGTTGCCCGCTAGCGGACCGGTCCGTGGGGTCTGATCCAGTGGCGGGTAAGCCGCGTCCGACAATCGAGCATCATTTTTTTGTCCAGGCAGTGGTTCGATCAGACCCCGGCGCAAGCTGTCCGGTGCCTTGAGGGGCGCGGTGACTGTTCAAGCTCCGGATCGCGTCGGGGTGCGAAACAATCTGAAAGCTATGGTTTCCAATCGGCTCGGTCCCAGGCCAGGACCCGGGATCTGGACGAGCCGAGCGCTGTGTTCCTCAAGGTCCCGGCTCAAGGCCGGGATCGAGCCAAAGAGGCAGGACAGGGTCATTTGCACGGGTTCTTTTCGAGCAGTTTGCCCGGCGACGATCCGGCATCGCGCCAAGCCTGGAACTTTGGATCAATTCGCCAAGGCGGGACCGTGTCGGTGGCCCAGTGATCGGGCATCTTCAGACCATCGGGGAATTTCGTCGCACAGTCTCCGATCAGATTGTTCAGGATTGGTTGCGTACCAGACCCAGACCTCAAATCGACCGCCCTCGAGTCAGAGTTGGAGTTCCCCCGGTTTTGTGGACACTTTCTGAGTTAGGAAGGAGAGTGTCGAGATGCCGAGAGCAAGACCTGCTTCCGCACCTGAGTTTCGCGATCAGATCGTAGCATTGGCCCGCACTGGCCGGAGCGTTGAAGATCTGGCGCG
>JBHJIZ010000066.1:0-22294 GCA_050043005.1 Paracoccaceae bacterium | reverse complement strand
GGCTGCCAGATCCGACGGAACACGGCGCGCAGATCCGGCCGGGCGCGCAGGAGCTTCAGATCCGTGTTGCCCTGGAGCGACAAGAAGAACGGGAGGCCGAGGTGATCCGCCAGCTGGGCTGCAACAAGGCCTTCGACGGTGAGCTTGTGCGGATGGTTTGCTTCGGGCCGGAAGGTTGATTGCGCCTCGTATGCGATGATCCAGTCCGCGAGCCGCCGCAGGGCCGTAAGATGGCCCAGTCCATGCGGCAGCGCGCTGTAGGTGAGGGCGGCGGTCTGATCGCCGACCGTGGCGGAGAACCTGAGTGCATGGATGCCCGAGCCCCAGCCCGTTCTGTTCAGCGAGAGAACCCGGTGGTTATGATCGACGGCCAGTTCGAGCAGATTCGAAATGGCGGGCGTCTTGGTGGGCCGGATCGGGTCGGGATAGTCCGCGCTGATGTGTAGAAGTCGGATGCCACTCTCCCAAAGCGCGTGTTCGCCGTCCTCTGCTTCTGAATGCTGCAATTTAATGGCCGGTTAACTGCGTCTTTTCACACGCTCATAAGGCTGAGTAGCTAAGGTGATCTCCATGATACACCTGTTGCGTTCCTTGGTTGCCGGTTATGCGATTGCCCTCGCGGGTGGTTTCGCCCTGGGACTGTATGGGTGGGGCCCGGTTTCGATCGCCCTGACGGTCTGGGTCTCGGGCAGTTTTCTCAGCGTCCTGATCGCAGGGGCATGGGCGTTCCTGGTATCCGACGAGATGATGGAACCGATCGGGATGGATCGGGACTACCGCGATACCGAGTTCTCGCGCTGGGATGCGGACAAGGCGGCTGAGCGCTTTGCCGCGGATCTGGCCGCCGATGTTCAGGACCAGATCTCAGGCGATCGCCGCTCTGGCTGAAACGGCGCCTGTGGGCCTTGTCTGATGTGTTGCGGCCGCAGCTTGTGAGCGCACGCTGCCAGATCCGGACGCAACGGCGTCTGGCTGATTGTATTCTCCTCATCGAAGCACGTTGACGAGCACGGGGCAGGGCGGACTTACCGCGCCTGTCCTTTCTGTTTGTCGGGAAACGGAGAAGGAGAATCGGATGCCCGATATTTTTGAGGACCGGTCGAGCGGGCTTGAGAGCCCCGGCTATGACGCGATTTCCGTGACGCCGAGCGATTCGAACGATCTGACGTTCACGTCGCGCGCGCTTTACGTCGGCGTTTCGGGCGATCTGCGCGTGCTGACGGCGGGCGGATCCACCGTGACCTTTACCAACGTTGCCGAGGGCTTGCTTCCGATGCGCGTTTCACGCGTCCTGTCCAGTGGCACGACAGCAGCGGACATCGTGGCGATTTGGTAATGCTGCATTTCGGATCCAGGATCACGCAACGGCCGCGCGGCGTTGCAGTGTCGAACTTCAACGCGGCGTTCTCGGCGCAGGTGGCCCATGATGTGACCGAAGGCCCGCTGGGCTTCGTCCAGATCAGCGAGGCTGCGGGTGCGATCGGCTTGCCGGATGGCGAGGTGTTCGATGCACCTGGCAGTGGCGGAGGACTGTTCACGGTCACGGAGTCCTCGGGCTTCATTCTAGTCGCGTTCGACCGCGACGGTCTGGGCGACGCCTTTCTGCAGGGTGACAGCAGGGCGACGTCTTTCTCGGTGCGGATCACGGACGGGGTCTCGACGCGGACCGTGCCGCTGACCGTGACGGTGCGCCGTGCCAACACGGCGCCGGTCGCTGCGGGTGCCTTGCCGGACCTGACCCTGGAGCGCGATGTCACAATCGCCGCGACGGATTTGTCGAGCGACTTCTCGGATTCTGGCGACACGATGAGCTTCGCGGCGGATGGCTTGCCGACAGGCTTGTCCCTGTCGGGCGCCGGTATCCTGACCGGCACACCGATTGCACAGGTGTCGGGTCAGATCGTGACGATCACCGCGACCGACAGTATCGGCCAGACGGCGCAGTCGGCCTTCCAGATCACGGTTCAGGCGACGCAAACGGCGACCACCGATCCGAATGTGACCGAGATCAGCGTCGAGGGCTGGCGTGCGAGTTATACCGCACCGATCGCCTTCGACCCGGTGAGCGATCCGCGGCACGTCATTGTCGGGCGTCCGGGCTTTGACGATTTCGGCGCGCCGACGACGGTTTCAGACGCGTTGCTGTTGATGACGCGTATCCGCGACACGTATCCGAACCAGTCATCGCTAACGGCGAACGACGTGGCGCTGAACGAGTTCATCTATGCCGGTGATACGGTTCAGGGTGTGGTCAACAATTCGACCCGGGCCTATCCGAAGCCGCAGGCGATGTGGCTGAACCACGATCGGGAATGGGCAACGGGCTCGACCCACACGGTTCGCCTGGCGGTGGCCCATGCCCACGCGCGGGCCGGGCGCCCGGTGACCCTGGTGCGGTTCACCGCGACGGACGAGAGCGGGAATTCGACGACCGAGCTCGTCTCGGACACGTCGGTGATCAGCTATGCGGCGACTGGCTTGTCCGTTCCGCATTTCGAGGCGAACCTGGATCTGACGACACTGAACCAGGGCGAACTGGTGACCGTGGATGCCACGATTTTCCCGTGGATCGGCGATCCGTTCACAATCTCGACCGATGCGGATCCGTACCCGTCCTCGAACCTGACGGTGCTGACATTCCTGAACGACCGGACGGGCGGATTCGGGACGGTCTATGCCTATGTCGAAGCAGGCGCGGGCGCGGGTGCGGCCGTGAACGCGGATCCGGTGGTGGCGGCCACGACGCCGTTTGCCACCGTTCCGGCGGCGGCAGCCGCGATCCAGAGCCACAATGCCGCGACCTTCGGGCGGTCCAATGCCTCGGGCGGGGTTATCCGGCTGACGGCGGGAACGCATCAGCATACGTCGTTCTCCTCGGTTGCCGTGGGCGACATTCCGCTGATCGTCGAGGCTGCCGATCCGGCCGCCGCGGCGACGACGATCTATCAGGATCGCGGATCGAGCGTTTCAAACGGCATCACCGACAAGCTGGTGCTCCGCAACCTGACGCTGCGGCGCAATTCGACGAGCAACGTTGTCTTCCTGGACAGCGCGGCGACCTCGGGATCCGGATCCGAGAACATGCTGGTCACGCAGGGTTGCATCTGGGACGACAACGGGCTTGGACCGAGCTGGGGGGCGTGGCTCTACCGGGTCGGTCGGTTCTGGAACATCGACTGCGCAGGCGATGATTGCGGGCAGGGCAGCGTTTTCTCGTCCGTCTTCAAGACGATGGTCGCGATCGGGTCCGGCAATGGCTCGATCCAGTCTGCGACGTATCATGCGGCGGGCTGCAAGGATCTGGCCGGAACGTTCGAAATCAACGTCGCGGCGGCGCATCGCCCGGATTCGGTTGGCGAGTTCCTCGGCTGGTGTCACATCGGCCAAGGCACGAACGCCGAACGCTGTGTGAACTTCGAGGATCAGGTCATCGGCGAGCGGGGTGCAGCAATCGTTGGCTGTGTTCTCGAGCAGTATGGCGGCGTCACGGGGCCGTGCCTGTACATAAGCGCCGACGGCGATTTCAGTGCGATCGACAATGTCGTCCTGCACTGTAACACCGTCGTTGGGGCGCGCTCGAACCTGTCCTATCAGGATTCGGGCTCGGTGCGGATCGACAAGGTGCTGGCACAGAAGTTCTGCGTGCACGAACAGCGAAACACAAAGTCGGACGTGTTCGGCACCAACGGTGCGCTGATCGGGAACTGGAGCGTGATCCACCAGGTCGGGTGCTGCGGAAACTCGGCGCTGATCGGGAGTGCAGGTGGCGACACGGTTGGTGTCGGTTCCTGGCTGGGCGAGATTGAAGCCTTCGGCGACCGGCACGGCACACCGGCCGTTCCGCTGAACCCGGACTGGGCCGATGATCGCAGTTTCTCGGGAACGGCACTGGGGGATGGCCTGTACGCGCCCGGGCCGTCGACCGAGTTGCCGGTCATCCCGATCGGCCGTGCGCCTTACAGCCACGACCAGCTTGGCCGGCCGATTGCCTCGGACGGCACAGCAGTGATCGGCGCCTTGCAGCGCTGAGGGGGGCCGCCGCCCGGGCCGCGCCTGCGTGCGCGGTCCGGAGTGTTGTGGACGATTTATGCCCCTTTAGTCGGCATGCCCTTTAATCGGTAGATCGACGCACCAGCTTCGCGCCCCCGCACGGGGCATTCACCGCTTGGTTCCAGCGATTGCGGCGCTCCGGCGGCCCGCCAGGTGCTCTCGTCGACCAACAGGGGTGTGCCGATCTCCTTGTTGTAAGCCTCGAGCCGTTGCGCCAGGTTCACGGTATCGCCGTAGAGCGTATAGCTTCGGCGGCCCTTTCCGCCCACGGTGCCCGCGGCAACTGTTCCGGTGGCGATCCCGATCCTGATGTCGAAATGCTGGCCCGCGAAGGTTTCGGTCCGGATCCGGTCGAGCAGGTCGCGGGCCGCGTCGATGGCCGACTTCGCGTGGGCATCGTTCTCCAAAGGAGCATTGAAGGCGACCCTCGCGGCGTCGCCGATCAGGCTGATCACCACGCCGTTGTGACGGGTCATCACGTCGGAGACGGTGGCGAAATAGGCATCCAGCGTCTCGACGATCTTCTGCGGGTCGGCGGTCTCGGCGAAGCGGGTGAACCCCTCGATGTCCACGAACAGCACCGTCGCCTCGCGCGAGATCGAGGGCAACTGGCCCGATGACGTGCTGAGCCGGTCAACGACCTCCTGCGGGACGAAACGTCCGAAGACCTCGGCCACTTCGGCGCGGGAACGCTCGGACGAGATCTGCCGGCGCAGCATGGTCCGGGCGCGTTGGACGGCCGCGGCGGTGACGGCGATGAGCAGTGTCTCGACAAACCGGTCCGCGAGGCCGATGTGATCGGGATCGAGGACGATTTCGATGTACTTTTCGGCGGTCCGATCGTCGACAATGTCCGACCAGGTTACCCGGCGATCCATATCCGCGATGATCCAACCCCACGCCGCCCAGATCGATGCGGCCGTGGCGAAGCCGGTCCAGAGGACCAGCCTTGGCGAGAGAGAGAGCGCGGACGTTGCCAGGACGAAGAAGAACACATTGATGCCGTATGTCCGGAAGACGAAGATCTGTGGGACATCGCCATGGATCGAAAGAGGCACGATGGCCGCGACCATCGCAAGCATGGCGACGTCCAGTGCGACAAAGCCGTACCGCATCCAGTCGCTGTCGCGTTTGCGCTGGACCAGCGAACGATAAATCAGGCCGGAAATCAGGAAGACCGAACAGACAGCGACCCCGAAATATCCGGTGTCGAGGCCTTGCGTGCCGCCGATGAAGAGCATGATCAGCAGCACCAGGACCGTGCGGACATTCAGCGTCAGCAGCAGACCGGCACGCTCGGTCTCGGCGAGTGCGTTGTCGATATCGGCACGTGAGTTCCGGGGTGAGGCCATGCTGATGGATCTGGCGTCGTACCGATTGGACGTCAACGCCGGTTGGTGTTCTTTGAGGCGTCGTGCGAGTCGATGTGCCGCCAGCATCAGCCGAAACTGAACGCAGGCTGAACATTCGGGCCTGTCGCGATAATAAAACTAAAAATCTATTTGATATTTAATTTGATATTTAATTTGAGGATCGTATAACCATGGAAGTCACGGTGCAGCGCCGGGACCGGGACGGAGCGATTGATTGCCCGACCCGCATTCAGAACGAATTCAGAGGCCAAAGACATGTTGACTGCTACTGAACGGGAAATCTGCGAGACTCGCAAAGAGGCGGCGAAAAGCGCCCTTCTGTTCTTCAAGGGCAAACACATCAAGAGCGCGAACAATCCGTTTCACTGGGTTGGCAATCGATCCGGCAGGCAGGCGGCATGGAACACGATCAACAATTATCGGACGAACGACAGCCACCTTGCCAGCGTCGCGCAAACGGTTGAGAACGTATCGGCAACTGGCGTCGGGAACTGCGAAGACAAGGCGGTTGTGCTTTATTTCAACCTGCACCAGAACGTGCGCCTGTCGATAAGTGAACACCACCATAACGTTCAGATTGTTGGATCTGTTGGCTGGGACCATTCCTTCGTGATCATCTCTGATGTCGATATCCAGCCGCGGCAGCCGGTCGACTGCTACGATCTGGGAAAAACCTGCTGCATTGTCGATGGTTGGACCGAGGATTGGCACTTCCCGAACATGTCCCTGAACGAATTGAACGACAATCACCTGCGGTCGTCATGCTGGATCCGTCAGGCATGGGCACGCGAAAAGATCAGAAGACACAAGATCGGCTGCACGAACGCGAACATCCTGGGGTACAAACATGTCAAGCCGAAGGAAGACCGGTCTCTGAAGCTCCGATAGCCTGAAGGCGTCCTGGTCGTCCGACGCCCTTAGCCGATGAACCACCGTCCAGTGCTTTGCATGGACGGCAGGACAATTCCAGATCTCACGTTTCCCGAACCGCAGCGGTCAAGCGACATCGCTGCGGTTTTTCTTTTGCTCAGATTTCCTCAGATTCTCTCAGGATTGCTCATCAAGATCCAATAAATAACTCAATTTGACATGTTTATTTGAATTTTGATGATCGCTACCTCTGCAGGTGTCAAGGGCACTGCGAATTCCAATCAGTGACCATCCAAACCGCGGATCTGTTGAAAGGATTTGAAATGCAATTCTTTATCGAAATGGGCCAGGGCTTTGTCAGCAAGGCGCCACACGTTATCTCGACCTCGAGGATCAGCAGCTGCACACTGATCGCCGGGATAGGCACTGGCGGTTATGCAGGCGCGTTCCACTATCCTGCCAATTCCCTCGAATCCTACCCGGACTGCGTCAAGGATATGAACCTCTGGGCGTCCACGCTCAAACCGACCCAGATCATTCTTGTGCACGCAATCAACGAACATGCTGCCCAGGGGTTCATGGGAAATGGGGACTCAGGCACATCCATCGGAGACAAGCGCGGTTTAAAGCAGTGGGCCCTTCAGAAATGCGGAGCAGCGCCGACAGTCAAGCTTGGTACCAATGTTGGTATGGAGTTGACCGGCATGGGCGCCTTCGCGGCGGGACCATGGGATCAATTGGAATCTCAGATAGACCAGGATGCCGCGATTCACCTCGAGAACAAGCCTGCGGGGCACTATCTCGATCATGGCGGTTATGGACTCGTTGGGAAGAACCGCGAGATCGGCTGAAGCGGTGGATGCAGGGCGGGCCTATGCTCGCCCTGCGGTACGGCGGTTACCCCGCGATCGCTGTCGGGGCCGATTTTTCGCGCCGAACCATGAGCTTGTTGATGGCGTGCACGTAGGCCCGGCAGGATGCAACCACGGTATCGGTGTCCGAAGACTGGGCCGAGGCTATGTGCCCGCCCTCGCGCAGGCGCACGCTGACGGTCGCCTGTGCGTCGGTGCCTTCGGTGACGGCGTGCACCTGGTAAAGCTCGAGCGCGGCATTGTGCGGAACCAGCGCCATCACCGCGTTGAACGCCGCATCAACCGGACCGTCACCCTGGGCTGTGACCGATTGCTCCTTGCCGTCGATCTCGAGGATGATGTCGGCCGACTGCGGCGCTTCGGGCCCGCAGATCACCCGCAGGAACTTCAGCTTGATGTGCTCGGCGCCCGCATCGGCGGTCTGTTGTTCAACCAGTGCGAGGATGTCGTCGTCGAAGACCTCTTTCTTGCGGTCGGCCAGCGCCTTGAAGCGGACGAAAAGCTCTTTCAGCTGGTTGTCGCCGACATCGATGCCCAGGTCCGACAGCTTTGACTTGAGCGCGTGGCGGCCCGAGTGCTTGCCCATCGCCAGCGTCGACTCCGTCAGGCCGACGGATTCCGGTGTCATGATCTCGTATGTGCCCGCGTGCTTCAGCATTCCGTCCTGGTGGATGCCGGCCTCGTGCGCGAAGGCGTTCTTGCCGACGACGGCCTTGTTGTACTGGACGGGGAAGCCTGTGACCGAGGAGATCAGGCGGCTGGCCTGCATGATGCGGGTCGTGTCGATGCGCGTCGCGTAGGGCATGATGGCGTTGCGGACCTTCATGGCCAGCACGACTTCTTCCTTCGCGGTATTGCCCGCGCGCTCGCCGAGGCCGGTCACCGTGCACTCGATCTGCCGCGCGCCTGCCAGCACGGCGGCCATCGAGTTCGCGGTCGCCATGCCCAGATCGTTGTGGCAGTGGGTCGAGATGGTCACTTCGTCGATGCCGGGCACACGTTCCTTCAGCATCCGGATGATGTCGGCGGATTCGCCCGGGGCGGTGTAACCCACCGTATCGGGGATGTTGATCGTCGTGGCACCGTTTTCGATGGCGGTCTGGACGGCGGTGCAGAGGAAGTCGCGGTCGGTGCGGGTCGCATCCTCGGGCGACCATTGTACCTCGACCCCCAGCGACTTGGCGTGGGAGACCGAGTTCTGGATCTCGTTCAGCACCTGATCCCGCGTCATCTGGAGCTTGAACTCCATGTGCAGGTCAGAGGTCGCGATGAAGGTGTGGATGCGCGGTTTCTTGGCGTGTTTCAGCGCGTTGAAGGCCCGGTCGATGTCGCCCAGCGGCGAGCGTGAGAGACCACAGACCGTGGCGTTCTCGACCACCTTCGAGACTTCGGTCACCGCCTCGAAGTCGCCTTCCGAGGCAATCGGGAACCCGGCCTCGATGATGTCCACGCCCATCTCGTCCAGCAGCTGTCCGATCTGGAGCTTTTCGGCCAGGGTCATCGAGGCGCCGGGCGATTGTTCGCCGTCGCGCATGGTGGTGTCGAAGATCTTTACGCGGTCTTGCGGGGTGGCCTGTTCATCGGCCGCAACGGGAGTCTGTTCGTTCATCGGATCTGTCCGTCTAGCATCGTCTGTGTCGGGTTAGTGCGGCGCGTCCAGGGCATCCTCCGAGGGCGGCGCCGCGGAACCCGGCGCCCTCAGAGGCCGATAAGAAGGAGGAGCCCGCCAAGCGGCAGACTGCTCGGCAAGACAGCGATGTGGGCGCGTGTCATCATGGCGCGCATTATACGCCCATTGATCGTTAATGAAAGCCAAAAACCGCGGCGCGCGATGGGGACACGCGGCGTGCCGCGCGTCCCGGCATGGCGCGAGAAAGGGCAAAGCCATCGCGCCGGGCGTGATGGATTTCGGGTCTCGCCTTCGCCCAGGAAGGGACGTGCCGGGATCGGTTTTTTATGAGTGAGGGGCCGCAGGTCGAGCCCGGCCCATCCGTGCGCGATGCTCATTTCCCTCGAGGCGTGGTGAAAGGCATTCTCTCGATGCCTAACGCGTCGACCGGCCAGGTTTTACGATATGCAGCCCCGGTCGGGCCATCTGCGCGACTTTCTGCTGTCTCGGGAGTAGGCGCGCCGCGCTGCCTGCGATAGACTTCGTGTCAAATAGAGAACGGAGACCCCGATGCGATCCATCCGCACCCTTTCGGCCCTGACAGCACTGGCCTTTTTCGGGTCGACCCAGATCGGCATGGCGGCGCAGGCATCGACCGGCTGCTGCATGACGCGCGCCAATTTGCAATCCGCCTGGTCTGAACATAACGTGAGCTTTCGCGACTGCCAGCGTCTGAACGTCGAGCGGGATGGAAGCGGCGACAAGCTGCTCGAACGTGCAGGCCTGGTCTGGTGGAACATTCGCTGTTGACGGGATTTGCGCTGGTGGCTCGCCCCGGCCCTGCAATTTCCCGAAAGCGATGCCCGGTTGGGGGCGCTCACCTTGTCTGACGCTTTGATGTTCGGGAGTGTGCTTCGCGGAACTTCGGCGCGCGAGCAAAGCTGGGTCGTCTGATTTCGTTCCGTGTCGAGACCGGGTTTATGCCGCGCCCGTTGTTGGCATCGAACGAACGTTTCTGCTTTCGGAGGGGTCCTTCTGTCTTCCTGTCAGGGCGCCCCTTCGCCTTCTTTTGTGAATCGACCTCTGCGTGTGGGGTTTGCCTTTAATTCTCCTTAATTGCCTGAATATTGTCCGACTGTGGGTGGCGATCGACCGAGGCGTCGGGAGCTTTTTTTGCATTTTAATCTCGGAGAAAACACATGAGGATTTGCGCGCTGGCAACGGCTTTGGTTGCTCTTTCATTGGGGTCGGGAACATCGATAGCGGCACCTCTGACACCGACATTTCAGACGTTCGGAGATCTGTCGCAAGCGACGTTCGGGGGCACTGACATTCCGACGGAGTTCACCGCGATTTCCATGCTCACAGCGAACAATGGCGATTTGCTCACGTTGGGACTTGCTGCGACGCCCCGGTTTTCGAACCCGGGGTTGGGTAATGACGGGGCGGGCACGTACACTGCTACTCCGGGACTGAACGACGGCGCTCCTGGCAGCACGGTTGGCCCCTTGCGCGCGACGTGGAACTTCAGCTTCTTTGCCGAGGTTACCGGCCCCGGTGGGTCGACCCTTGGCGACTTCGATATCAAGCTGCTCTATGATTTCGACCCGGGCGTGGGAACGGACGAGGCCGATTTGGGTGTCTTCGATTTTGACACCGTGCCCTTGCTAACTGGGACGGGCGTGCTGGGCGATCTGACCCTTGTGGAAGGATCTCAGAACCTGGTTTTCGGGTTCCTGGCAGGCAACCCGCCGTTTGCGGGGGTCACGCCACCGACCTTCGGATCGTTTGATGCGAACGCTGTCGGTGAGTACTCCTTCGCGTTGCAGTCCAACCTGGGGGATGTGTCCATCAACGTGAACACCGTGCCATTGCCGGCGACCGCATGGTTGCTTTTGTCCGCTTTCGCGGGGCTTGGGTTTCTCTCCCGCAGGCGGCGACAAGCCGTCGCGTAACGCGGGAAACCTGCTTGCGCGGAGTATGACCGGCACGCGCAAAGGTCCGTTTGAGTATTGAGAACCAAGGGACGGTCTGCCCCGGCAGGTCCGTCCCGATGCAGCGCGGATTTGATCGATATGTGTTCAAGGCGGTCACTGACCGCTTTATGGACTGCGGTGAGCGTGAGAGCATCGCGCGTATCCCGCGACACCGACATCACGAAAGCAACCTGCCGACGGTCGGACCGCCTACAAAGGTGCGAAGGCCGTTTTCCGGAGACAGGAGCGCCATCGGCGCAAGCCTCCGTCCACTATGGTTAGCGCCCGTTAAGCTGATCTCAAGGGAAGCCGCCTAGCCTTCCGCGCGGGAGAAGCAAGATGACGGATTTCCTCGATGGGATCTTCATCAGCGAGATGCTGGTGGACAACCCCAGCGGCGGTGGCAGCGGTACGGACACAGACGGTGATGGTGCGTCGTCCAAAGGCGACGAGTACGTGGAACTGCAGAATGCCACGGGTTCGACGAAATTACTGGACGGTTACGAGCTATGGTCGGAAGACCGCGGCAAGCTTTACGAGTTCAGCCCTGGCGACACGAGCGAACCGGGACAGACGGCGACCGTGGTGGGTGAATACACCGGTGCGCTGCCCGATGACTATTACGACGCCGGGAACAGTGACGGCACCAATTTTCTTGCGGATGGCGAAGGCACTAGAAACGACTCCATTTTTCTCGTGAACTCCGACACGGGGGAGTATGTGGTCTTCTCTTACGGCCAACCTCCTGTGGCACCGATCCTGCCACCGGGCTTTCCGGGAACGACCCAGGTCGGCGCGGGCGAGACGCTGAACAGCGGAGGGCCGAACAACACGGCATTCGTGCGGGACGCGAGCGGCAACTTCGCCGAAGGGACGCCGAATCCCGGAACGCCAGGCCCTGTGTGTTACACCCCCGGCACGTTGATCCTGACAATGCGCGGCGAGGTGGCGGTCGAGCATCTGCGCATCGGTGACCGGTTGATAACCGCCGATCATGGCGCACGGAAGATCCTGCGCGTCATTCGGACCTGGCACAGCTTTCGAGACGGACCGCACAAGCACAAGCCGATCGAGATCAAGTCGGGCAGCCTGGGACCTGGCCTGCCACGGCAGACGCTCGTCGTCTCGCCTCAGCATCGTATTCTGCTGCAAGGTACTGCGGTCGAGACGATGTTCGGTGCGCGCGAGGTGCTGGCTTTGGCCAAGGGCCTGGTTGGTCTGGATCATGTCCGCGTCATGAGCGGCAAGCGGAGCGTCACGTATTACAGCCTGCTGTGCGAACGCCACGAAGTCATCCTGGCCAACGGCGCTTGGTCCGAGTCGTTCTATGTTGGCCCAACAGCGCTGAGTATGCTGCACCGACGGTCGAGAGCCGATCTGGAGGATTTGTTCCCGGCCGTGCGCGAAGATCCCATCAGCGGGTATGGCCCTGTGGCTCGACAGGTTTTGACGCGGGCAGAGTCCGAGGCGCTCGTCGCAGTTCTTTCAAGCAGCAACGATCCGGGGCCAGGCGACAGCAAGGCGACGAAATGGACGGACGAGGCTGAATTCAACGCATGGGACGATGATCTTGCGTGTGAAGAAAGGTCGGCGCGGCGTGCGGCGCGTCCGAAACTGAAGCTCGTGACCTGAGCTGGCGATTGAACAAGCTGGGCGGGGCTTTGGCAAAGACAAACCCGCCGATTGTTTCCGCACCATTCCTGATGCTCTAACGACCTGCGCTGCGTGGCCCCGATCTCGTTCACCGTCCTTGCTGTTCTCTGAACCAGATGCACGCTTAAGGGCAGATCCTCCAAGCGAAACGGAGTGTCCTAAGAAAGTGTGCGACGCGCATGGCGTTTCGGATTGCTAGCTGTGTCGATCGCGATCTTGGGCTACGACAAGAGGATGACCGAGGACAAAGCTGAAGCAGCAGGGCGTGAAGCGGCTTTGACCGTTGCTGGCATTGGCGGCGGCCGAGCGGGCGGAGCTTTGGCAGGGTTGGCCTGCGGACCGGATGTACCAGTCTGTGTGACCATCGGAGCCTTCGTTGGCCGGACACTCGCAGCGTTCGGGGTGGATTATGCCGTCTTCTGACGCGGTTTCCGACCGGGCCATTTCGGACATGCGACTTGAACCGCTGCCGGGTGAGATGCCAAAGGCACTTGCCCGCCTGGGGGACAAGACTTGGCATGTCGATGGTGCAGTCCTGGAAGGAGCATGGTCCTTTGCCGACGCGTACCTTTTGGCGACAACGGACGGAATCCCGTACGAAGACGGATTGCACTTCTCGCTGTTGTCGCCAGATCGTGTCGAGGAAACCGTCTCTCTGATCGCGGCCTATGCGACCGGCACATTCCGGCTTCATGGCGTTCTAGATCGCGAGATCGCGTTTTCGTTTTTCGGAGACACTCAGTGGACACTGCGCGTCCTGGCGGCACCGGTCATGCACGTCCCATTCTTTGGCGATCCGCGCGGGGTGTCGCGCCCTTGGACATTCACCAAGCGACTGGTGGTCGAGGACTCACCGGTGTCAGGCGAGTAGCTTTCTCAGAGTGGTTCCATCACCCTCGTGCCGCCGCGTGATACTCCATGTATCCGCGGTGGGTTGCGATGTGGTGGGCGATGTAGCGCGCATCGTGCCAGACGCCCCAGATGAAGGACGAGCCACGGCGCGAGAGCCAGGGCAGGCCCAGGAAGTAGACCCCTGACTCGGACGAGACGCCGCGCTTGTGGTCCGGCTTGCCCTGGGCATCGAAGGCGTCGACCTTCAGCCAGCTATAGTCCAGCCCGTATCCGGTTGCCCAGACGATCGAGGTAATCCCGGCCTCTGCGAGGTTCATCTCCAGGATCGGGTTGGTCACACAGTCGGGCATGGCGCCGAAGCGGCGCGCCTCCGCGTCTTCGGGCAGCTCCAGCCCCGCGCGTTCGACATACGCGTCGGCATCGTCCAGCACCTTCCGGAACGCGGCATCACCGTCCGCCATGTTCTGCGCGAGGTCCGGCGCGAAGCTCAGCACCCCGTCGGCATAGCCCCGGGTCATGCCCAGAAGCGTCATCCCGCGCTCGGCGAACGGGCGGAAGTCGACCGTGTAGCCGCCATAGGCGCCGCTGACCGCGATGGTGACGTGCTCTGTGCCGGGTTCGGGCGCCTCGATGTCCCATTGGCCCAGAACGCCCAGCCACCAGCAATAATCGTGCCCGCGATACCAGCGCGGATACCGGCTGTGCGGCCCGATTGAGAGCGAGACGCGCCGCCCCGCGCGCAGCAGCTCGTCGGCGATCTGCGAGCCGGAGGCCCCGCCGCCGACCACGAGGACCGCACCGTCGGGCAGCTGGTCGGGGTTGCGGTAGTCGCAGGAGTGGATCTGCACCACTCCCGCCTCCTGTGGCACGATCGGCGGAATGATCGGCTTCTGGAACGGGCCCGTCGCTGCGACGATGTAATTCGTCTCGATCTCGCCCTCGGAGGTCGTGACGTGAAAGCCGGGCTTGCCGGGGGTCCGGATCACTTCGGTCACCTCGCCCCCGCAGCGGATCGGCAGCGAAAACTTCGTGGCGTAATCCTCGAAATACGTCGCCACGCGCTCCTTGGGGGCGAAGGCGTCCGGGGCGACATCGTCGAATTCCAGACCCGGGAACCGGTCATGCCAGGCCGGGCCATTGGCGACCAGCGAGTCCCAGCGGCGCGAGCGCCAATGCTCGGCGATCCGGCCTTTCTCGAGCACCAGATGCGGCACGTCGCACGCGCTGAGATGCTCGCTCGCGGCCAGACCCGCCTGACCGCCGCCGATCACCAGGGCCTCGATCTTCTCTGCCGTCATGTGCCGGTCCTCGCCGCTTCCAGATGCTTCGCGGGAACGCTATCGGCGCATAGGCCGGAGGCAAAGCGCGAAATTCGGTTTGTGGCCGGCTTGGACGTATCACGCCCGGCGCGTCGTCGGCCGGAGCGCGAGATTACGCCCCGTGACTTGCAAACCGCTACCGGCGCGAGAGATCCTGCATCTGGTCGACCAATAGATCCACCCGGCGTTCGATCAGGGCGATGCGGCTCAGGTCGTTCTCGTTCGCGGCCATGACGAACTTCAGGACATCGCGGTCGTCCTCGGTCACCAGCCACGGGTTGCGCAGGCCGGAATCGCTGCCAAAGCTCTCCAGCGCATTGCGAAACTGATCATAGGCCGACTCATCGCCCAGGTCGCGCAGCGCCGACAGACCGCCGAAATAGGTCAGGAACACGATGCCATTGGGGTTCGTCAGCTTCGAATTGCCAAGCAGCTCGCCCAGTGGCTGATGGAACCGAAGCCCATCGGCCAGGAACCCGGTGAAGAGCTGCCCCAACTCCGAGATGTCGTCCTCGTCATGCAGTTGCACCAACGTCCGCAGACGGCGCAATTGCTCGGATGTGAAGGCCACGCCCCTGATCTCGCCGGACCGGTCGGCTTCCAGATCATCCCGGCTCCCAAGCTCGGTCAGCACAAGGCGTGCGTCGATCTTCTCTTCGAAGGTCGTGATGCGAATCGTCGTCGAGGTCAGCACGTCATTGGCCCGGGTGCCGATTTCCTTCGCTTTCGAGAGCTGGTCCTCCAGGCTGCCAATGGCTGCTGCGGCCCGGGTTTCGATGGTTCCGAGATTGGCCAACACGGCGTCGATCTGCTTGGTCTTGACGTTGATCTCGGCCAGCTTCGTGTCGATCCGTTCGACGCGCTGATCGACCAGATCGCTCTGCTCGTCAAAAGACTCGGCGGTGTTCTTCATGTCCCAGAAACCGAAGCTTGCGGCGATCGTCAGAACCAGCGCGCCGATTGTGCCCACGCGCGTCAGGATGGCCTGCTTGCGCCCGGCACTCTCGACGACTTCGTTCGCGCTCTGCGTCGTCTGCTGAAAGACGACCTTGGCAGCGTCCAGATGCGCTTCCGTTTTCGCCAGCATCGAATCGACCCGGCTGTTCATCACGTTCACCGTCTCGTCCAGGCCCGAGATCCGCTGCTCCATCACCTTGGAATTGGCAAATCGCAGGCGTCGGCTGATCTTGCCCAGCAGGATGAACGCGATCTCGGGCTGACTTCTGAGCAGCGACACGAAGGCCTGACCGTCGATCCTGAGGACTTGTGACGTCTCCTGCGCGACGATCGTGGCGGCGCGCGGGCGTTCCTCGATCAGCGCCATTTCACCGAACAGCTCGCCATATCCGATGGTGTAGAGATCGAACGTCTCGCCCCCGACGCACTGTACCGTCACACAGGCCGATCCCGAGCCAATCAAAAAGATCGCGCGGCCCAGCTCTCCCTGCCGCAGGATGATGGCGTCTCTTTCGTATGTCACCTCGGACGAAACGCTCGGTGTCAGCAGCTTCGCCCGATCATCTTCCGACAAAATCGCGAACACCGGATGGCGTCGCATAATGTCTGCCCAATCAACTTCTTCCATATCAAATTCGCCCAAAAGGCGTCCCTGGCAATCTGTGCGGGAATCGTGCCAGAGGCGTTCGCGGCACGCAAGGGCAGGGATTGGGCGGGCTTCAGTCCGGTTTTGGCCGCTTTGGTGGTCTTTTCGTTCAAGCAAGCCGCGGTTTGTCCAGGCCCGCCGTGTCGACGATCCCTTGATCCTGGCTGACGTCGCTGGCTGGCGAAAAGTTGACTCGTGACAAGTTTAGACAGTTTCTGGTGCCGTCGTAACGCTTCGAAAAGAACTCCGTTTGATGATGCATCAACATTTTTCCTTCGAGGCGCGCTTGTTATGAGTCTGAAATCCAAAGTCTTTATGGCGATCTTGGTCGCGTGCTTCGCCCTGGTCGTGGCGGTGATCGAGATCGGCGTGCTCGAGTACAAGGCGGCGCGTGCCTACGTGGCTGACATCAATTTGCCGCGCAAGGTCAGCGCCGTGATCCACGAAATGCAGATCGAACGCGGGAAAAGCGCTGGATACATTTCGACAGGATACGACGCGAAGACAGGCGAGCAACTCGCGAAACAACGGCTTAATGTCGACCAGCGGATCGCCGAGTTTGAAGAGTTGGTCGGCAAAGAAGGGCGCGCGCCGATGAGTGAGGATGTCGAATCCGCCATCGCGCAGTTGCGGCTCGATCTGAGGGATCTGGCGAAATTCCGTTCCGAAGTAGACGCGAAAGCGCACTCGGTGCCCGAGGCAGTCGGGTTCTACACGCACATCGTCGAAGATATGATCAAGGTCATCGGTCACGTCACGCAACACAGCAAGACCGAGGTTGTGACAAGTCGGATGCTTCCACTGCTGGCACTGATCATTGCCAAGGAACACGGTGGGCTTGAACGAGCCGTTGGCGCGGTTTTGCTGAACCAGGCAGCCGGCGACGGCGTGCAGATGGCGACGTTCAAACGGTATCTGACCGAGCTTGCTGGCGAGAAGATCGCATTGAACGAGTTCGAGGCAACGGCGAGCAAGGAATACTTGGAGTGGTTCGATACGATGGTGACCGGGCCTACGGTCGACCAGGTGACACAAATCCGCTCCGTGCTTGATGCGATCATCGAAACCAACGACCCGCAGGGCATTGCGGGCGCTGAGTGGTTCGCAATCGCGACAGAGCGATTGAACCTATTCAAGCAGTTGGAAGACCGCATCGTGACAGACATCGAGGTCAGTGCCCAGGAAGGCTATGAGGCTCAGATGTTGGAAGCCTACATCATCTTTGGGTTGGGCGTTCTGGCAGTGCTGACGTCTGTCTACTTCGCGTTTGGAGCGTTGCGCGGGTTTTCGGCAGGCTTCCGCAAGATCTCGGACGATATTGAAAGACTCGGTAATGGGGATCTCTCGGAGGGTGCCAAGTTGGGTTCGGCCAGCGACATTCGGTACTTGCGCGAACGTCTGAACGACCTGCGGTTGACGATGAAATCCGTTGCGGCACACGCAAATGAGATGGCGCGGGGAGATCTGTCGCGCGTGATCGTTCCGTTGTCCGATCAGGACGAGATGGCGATCTCGCTCGAGCGGATGAGATCGTCGCTTGATGCCATGGCGCTGGAGTCCGGCAACATGGTGACGGCGATTTCGATCGGATCCGAACAGATGAACGAAATCTCGAACGGGTTGAATGACGCCACACAGACACAGGCTGCTGCTTCGGAAGAATTGAAGCGGACGGTAGAACTGATCGGTGACAGCGTGAAAGCCATGGCCGGGAACGCTACCGAAACCGAACGGATTGCGTCGGAGGCTGCTGCCGACGCAGAGAAATCGGGTGAGGCTGTGCGCAGTGCTGTGACGGCAATGGCGACTATCAATGAACAGGTTTCGATCGTTCAGGAACTCGCCCGTCAGACCGATTTGCTGGCCCTCAACGCAGCCGTCGAGGCCGCGCGCGCCGGAGAGCACGGTCGAGGCTTTGCTGTCGTCGCGGCGGAAGTTCGCAAGCTAGCAGAGCGTTCCAGCGCTGCGGCCGAGCAGATCAGCACGCTGTCGCAAGAGACGAGCACTCTGTCGCACAATGCGGGCACGCTTTTGGACGATCTCGTTCCGAACATCAAACACACGTCCACTCTGGTGCAGGACATCGTCGAGACAATGAACCAGCAGCTGCTGTCGTTTGACGAGATCGAGACGGCTCTGGTCGATCTGAACCGGACGATCCAACGCAACGCGGCGGAGTCCAAGGCAAGCTCGGAAGCGGCCGAGTCGCTGTCTGACAACTCTCAGGCGCTGGAACAGATGTTCGGCTTCTTTGATCAGTCGGCGGCTCAGGGCAGTCACACCGATGGGTTGCACGACGATAACTTTAATCAGGCCGCCTGAGCACATAAGTGACACGCAATTTGCGGCGCTTTAGGGCTGATCCCCCGGGGCGCCGCAAGCGGGCTTGTCGTGCCGCTAACCTAATGCTGCCGGTTTGAGATCTGCCAACCAGCTCGGGCTGGCACGGGGGCGCGGCAATTCGGCGATGAAGCGCGCGGCGCGCATCAGTTGTCGTTTGAGTCCTCGTCGGCTTTTGCATCCCGACGGCCATCGACCCAGTACCCCTTGAACTCGGTGCCAGAGGCATAGCTCATGATACCGAAGCCGTGCTGGCGGCCGTTCTCGAACGCGCCTTTATAGACATCGCCATTGGCGTACCGGGCCTCGCCTTCGCCGTGGATCTCGCCGTTGAGCCATTCGCCTTCATAGACGAACCCATCCTTCAGGGTCAGCGTGCCTTTGCCCTGGCGCTTTCCTTCGACAAAGGCGCCTTCGTAGACCGCCCCGTCCGGGTAGATGATCTTACCTGTCCCCGATTGCTGGCCGTTCGCCCACTCGCCCTCGTAGACGTGCCCGTCGGCATAGGTCATTTTCCCGACACCATCGAACTTGGCGCTGACGAACGCGCCTTCATAGGCCGAGCCGTTGGCGTATTTTGCCAGTCCCTGACCGGTGATCACGCCTGCTTCCCAGTCGCCTTCATAATACCCGCCATCGGGATAGGTGATCTTGCCCTTTCCGTCGGCTGTACCGTTGACAAACGTCCCCTCGTAAGATGAGCCATTGGGGTAGGTCGCCTGGCCCAGCCCTTCGATCCGACCCTCGGTCCAGTCGCCCTCGTAGACATAACCATCGGCGCCAACGAACCTGCCCTTGCCATGACGGTCGCCGTTCAGGAAATCGCCCTCGTAGGTGTCGCCCGAGGCATATTTGGCGACGCCCTTGCCGTGCCGGTTCCCATCCAGGAAGTCGCCCTTGTAGGTGTCACCATTGGCGTAGGTCGCTTCGCCTGCACCGGTGATCTGCCCTTCCTTCCAGGCACCCGTATAGACGAACCCGTCCGGCAGCGTGATCGTGCCCGCACCTTCGCGCAGGCCCTTGACGAAATCGCCCTCATAGACCGCACCGTCCGGGTAGGTGACTTTGCCCTGGCCTTCCTGCGTGCCCTCGACCCACTGGCCCTCGTACCGGTAACCGTTCTCGCGGATCATGACGCCGAAGCCGTGATGCGCCGAGTTCTTGAACTCGCCCTCATAAGTCATGCCATTCGGGTAGACGGCCGTGCCCTTGCCCTGGATCACGCCCGACACCCAGTCGCCTTCGTAGGATCCGCCATTGGCATAGACGATCTTGCCCTGTCCGTCGGGCACGCCATCCTTGAAATCGCCGGTGTATTCCGAGCCGTTCGGGAACTTGGCCTTGCCCTTGCCCTGAATGATCCCTTCGACCCATTCGCCAGTGTATTCGTACCCGTCAGGTGCCGTGTAGGTGCCCTGGCCGTGCTGTTTTCCGTCCTTGAACTGGCCCTGATAGACCGCGCCGGAATCGTCCTCTTTCGTCGCGGTGTTCGTATCGCCGGATTGCGCCATCGCGGCCCCGACAACAAGACCTCCGAAGACAATCGCGACAGTGAAACTGCGTAGCATCCTTGGCAACCCCCCGACGTGCGGATTCGCGGTTCATATCGATTTGTCGGATACCTTAACCGACAAACGCGCCATTGCGAAAGCGACCTTCCAGGCGGGTGCCATTGGGGTAGGTGGCAACGCCCTGACCGGTGATCTCGCCATCGGACCACTCGCCTTCATAGATAAAGCCGTCGGGGCCGGTGTAATGCCCGCGCCCCTCGCGCGATCCATTCACGAATTCGCCGGTATAGATCGAGCCATCCGGATAGTTGGCCGATCCGGTGCCTTGCCACTGCCCGGCAACGAAAGCGCCCTCGTAGACGACGCCGGAGGCATAGACCGCCTTGCCGACGCCATTTTGCCGTCCTTCGACCCAGTCGCCTTCATAAACATAGCCGTCCGCGGCGGTGTAGGTGCCGCGCCCGTGTCGCTGGCCGGACAGGAACGAGCCGTCGTAGACCGCGCCATCCGCATAGGTCATCATGCCGGACCCGTGCCGCGCATTGTCGAGGAAGTCACCGGTATAGCTGTCGCCGTTGGCATAGGTGGCCGCGCCCTGGCCCGAGCGGACACCCGCGACCCAGGCGCCGTCGTAGACGAACCCATCCGTCGTTGTCAGCGTGCCCTGGCCATCTGGCTGTCCACTCTTGAAGCTGCCTTCATAGACCGACCCATTCGGATAGGTCGCCTTGCCCGTGCCATCAATCTGACCATCGACCCATGACCCGACATACTCGAAGCCGTCCTTGGTCCTGTAGGCGCCCTGGCCGTTCGGTTTGCCGTTCGCAATGTCACCGGTGTATGTGCTTCCATCGCCCGATGTGATCGAGGCGCCAGGCGCCGCTGTCGCGTCGTCCGTGGATGCCGGTGCCGCCGCCGCGCTTTCGGCGGCTGCCGGCGGCGCATCCTCGGCGCTGTCGCCGATCAATCCGCCCAGGTTCATGCAGCCCATAAGGCTGGTTGCGAGCACTGCACTCGCTGCCAAACGCATCATTTTCCTGACCCTTTCGCGCTATGTTTTAGCGTCGATTTCTGTCCCTTTTGCCCGTCACATTACCATCTGGATCGGGGCTGACAACGGCGTTCTGGAATGTCTTGCTATCACGACTGTCAGCGGCCCGCACCGCGCTTGCTGCGCAGGTGTCCGGCGTCTAGAAGCACGCGAACAGTGTTACTTCGGAGCCTTCGAGATGTCACAGCGTGACCGATTGCGCATCAGCCTGGTGCAGGCGAACCCGATTGCCGGGGATATCGCCGGAAACCTTGTGCAGGCGCAGGCGGCTCTGTCGGCGGGCGAGGCTGCGGGGGCGGACCTCGTCGTGCTGCCCGAGATGTTCCTGTCGGGCTATCAGTTGCTGGATCTGTCGGTGCGCCCGGCGTTCCTGCGCGATGTTCAGGCGGCGATCGACATTCTGGCGGCGGGTATGAAGCCAGGCGGCGCGGCACTGGCCATCGGTGCGCCGATCCCGGGCTCGACCGCCGAGCCGGGGCAGGACCATGCCGGCGCCTACAATGCGGTGATGCTGCTGCAGGACGGGGCGGTGCGGACGACGTTTCGCAAGCACCACCGGCCGAACTATGGCGTGTTCGACGAGAAGCGCCTTTATCTGGAAGGTCCGGCCCCCGGCCCGATCGAGATCAACGGCTGCCGGGTCGGCATTCCGATTTGTGAGGATATGTGGTTTCCGGATGTGGCCGAGACGCTCGAGGAAGCCGGGGCCGAGATTTTGATCGTTCCGAACGGCTCGCCCTATCAGCGCGGCAAACACGATATCCGGATGGGTCACATGGTGGCGCGGGTTGTCGAGACGGGCCTGCCATTGGTCTATCTGAACTTGATCGGCGGGCAGGATGACCAGATCTTCGACGGCGGTTCCTTCGCCTTGAACCCGGGCGGGCGGTTGGCGGTTCAGATGCCGTTCTTCGACGAACACACACGCGTGATTGATGTGGTGCGCACGGACGACGGCTGGCGCATCGAGCCATCCGAACTGGCGCCGGTGCCGGAGCCTTGGGCGTTGGATTACCGTGCGATGGTAGAGGCGACGCGCGATTATGGGGTCAAGTCGGGTTTCTCCAAGGTGCTGCTGGGTCTCTCGGGCGGGATCGACTCCGCGCTGGTGGCGGCAGTTGCGGCAGATGCCCTTGGGCCGGAGAACGGGCGATGCGTGCGTCTGCCATCGAAGTATTCCTCGGACGGCTCGCTGACCGATGCGGAAGATCTGGC
>JBHJIZ010000065.1:0-30579 GCA_050043005.1 Paracoccaceae bacterium | reverse complement strand
CCGATGATTTGCGCGAGCAGGGTATGCGCTTCTTGGCGGCAATCGCCTTCATCATCGAAAATCTGGAAGACGAGGCCGAACTGATCCGGCGTCTCGATCTGCTTGCAGATGGACACGCGCCGTTCAAGCTTCTGCCGATGGACTATCGTGAGATGCAGGAAGCGCTGATCGACTCGATCGCCGAGGCCCTGAAATCCAAGTTCACCGATGATGTTCAACTGGCTTGGCGGAGTGCGTTTGACCAGATCTGCAACGAGATGATCAAGCGCAGTGGCACCGAACTGGCAACCTGACGCGCTGGCAAGGGTGCCGCCAAGGATGCGGTAAAGCGTGCCAAGACGCGTGCGGTAACGCGGATGCATTCAGATCTCGCCTGAAGACCGCGCAGCCCAAAGCGCTGCCGCGCACGGATGCGGGGCAGGGCGGTCGGTTCTCGTGCGGGGTGACGCCCAGAGCGGATCGAGACGCTTATTCGAAACTGAAGGCACATCTGCGCAGAGCACCGGCACGAACATTCGATACCGCTTTCAGAACAATCGGTGAGATATGCGATCTGTTCGATGCCAGCGAATGCAGTAACTTCTTTGAGGCATCAGGATATGGCTCAGGTTAAAACCGAAACGCTTTAGGGATTAAGAACGCCACACAAGCTCAACGGGTCGATCACGCGGTCCAGCCTTCTTCCATGATGACGGAGTCCAGGCTATCCTCGGTCGCCCAGCCACGCGCCGCCAGCTCGGGGCTTTCGAACAACTCATCGACATAGCCCACGCAAAGATAGGCGATGATCGCCACGTGGTCGGGAAGGTTCAGGATCTTGCGCAGATCGGCATCCTTGAAGATGCTGACCCAGCCGACACCGACACCTTCGGCCCGTGCGGCAAGCCATAGATTCTGCACAGCGCAGACCGACGAATAAAGATCCATGTCGGGGTTGTGCGTCCGCCCCAGAACAACTTTCCCGCCACGCTCCCGGTCGCAGGTCACGCAGATGTTCAGAGGTGCCTTCTCGATGCCTTCCAGCTTCAGCGCAGTATAGTCCGAGCGTTTTTCCTCCGCGAACATCGCCGCAGCCTCGGCATTCGCTTTGCCAAACGCGTCCTTGACCCGCGCGCGCTGTGCTGGATCGCGGATCAGGATGAAGTTCCACGGTTGCGACAGCCCGACGGAAGGCGCGGCATGGGCAGCTTGCAGGATCCGGCGCAGGGTCGCGGCGTCCACCGGGTCAGGCAGAAACTCGTTCCGCACATCGCGGCGGTGCGCGATGACATCGTAAAGCGCCTGACGCTCAGTAGGCGTGAACACGCGGGCGGCGCGCGGGGCGCACGGGGACGGATCGGGCACAACAGGCCTCCTGACATCTTGCGGTGCCGCTTCGCCGTCCATGCGAAGCCTGCGATGTCGTCAGGCCGGTCTTCTGGCTTCGGTTCGTCCGAGCGCCGGCGCCTTCCCGGATCGCTCCAGTGGCGTTTGCCTGCTCGTCCCCGTTACAGCGGCGGGCCCGCGCCGGTTCTGCCCCGGCTTCCCGATTCTCCCTCGTTTGGAGGGCACCTGACACGGCGATCTAGGCAGATCGGGCGGTGGTGTTCAAGGGGGATTTGGCCCGACGGGATGCCACTCATCGCGTGCCCGATTGCCGATGGTGGCCGGGCGGTTAGGATGACGGCGCGCACGCCAACAGAAGCGAGACTGCCCGTGACCTTTGCCTGCCTCGGCCCGGATCCGAACCCGACGCCGCCCAAGTTCAAGATGCCGCCGGGCGCGACAGACTGCCATTCGCACGTGATCGGCCTGCCGCCAGACTACCCGTTCGTGCCGGAGCGTTCCTACACCCCGCCGGAAGCGTCGCTCGAGATGTACCGCGCCATGCACCTTGCCCTCGGCATCGAGCGCGCGGTCATCGTGACGCCCTCGGTCCACGGGACGGACAACCGCATCACGGTCGAAGCCATCGCAGGATACGGTCCGAACGCGCGCGGGATTGCCGTTGTCGATGCCGACGTGAGTGATGCTGCGTTGGAATCGCTGAATGCGGGCGGCATTCGCGGGATCCGGTTGAACGTGCTGTTCGGCGGCGGGGTCGGGTTGGATGCGTTTGCCCCGCTGGCTGGTCGTGTGAAGGCCTTGGGCTGGCATATCCAGTTGCTGATCAATGTCGGGCACGACCTTCTCGGCATAGAAGACCAGCTCCGCAGCCTCGGCGTGCCAGTCGTTATCGATCACATGGGATATCTGCCGGTCTCCGAAAGCTTGGATCATCCCGGCTTCCAGGCCCTGCTGCGGCTGGTCCGGGACGGGATCTGTTGGATAAAGCTGTCGGGAAACTATCGGATTTCGGAGGCGTATCCTGACTATCGCGATGCGATCCCGACAGCGTTGGCGCTGATCGAGGCGCGGCACGAGAACATGGTCTGGGGCACCGACTGGCCCCATGTGTCGCTGGCGAAGAACATGCCGGATACCGGACTGTTGCTGTCCGCGTTGGAAGACTATGCACCCGACGCCGGTTTGCGCCACGCGATCCTGGTCGACAACCCGGCGCGTCTGTACGGCTTTCCGCCAGCAGCGTGAACACGCACGAACTCGTCTCTAAGCGCATGGATCGGACCCAAGTCCCGCACCGTCCCGGGCGAAGACCCGGGACTGCCCGCTCACTGTCCGTGTCGGTCCTTGAGTGAGCTGAACGGCCGCCTCAGTTGCCTGGCAACAGCTTGCCCGGGTTCAGAATGCCGTTCGGATCGAAGCTCTGCTTGATCGCGCCCATCAGGCCCCAGGCATCCGCGCCGTGCTCGCGTTCCATGAACTTCTTCTTGCCGAAACCGACACCATGCTCGCCCGAGATCGTGCCGCCCATCGCAAGTGTCCGTTCGGTCAGGCGGTCGGTCATGCGCTGCGCTTCGGCCACATCCTCCGGATCATCGGGGTCGAGCACCAGCGTGCCGTGGAAGTTGCCATCGCCGACATGCCCGACAACGCAATAGAACAGGTGGCTGGAGGCAGCATCCTCGGCGGTCTCGTCGATGCAATCGGCCAAACGCGAGATCGGCACGCAGGCATCGGTCGCCAACAGTCTTTTCCCGGGATGCTGCTGACCGACCGAATAGGCGAAGTTGTGCCGCGCAGTCCAGAGCTTGGTGCGGTCCTCGGCCTTGGTGGTCCATTCAAAGCCCGATCCGTCATGCTCCGAGGCCAGTTCCGCCACAGTTTCAGCTTGTTCGGCCACGCCTGCGTCCGAGCCATGGAACTCCATGAACAGCGTCGGTTGCTCGGACATCTCATAACCGTTTGCAGTGTTGACGGCCTGGATCGCCGGCACGTCGAGAAATTCGATCCGGGCGATCGGAATGCCCATCTGGATGGTCTGGATCGCAGTGTTCACGGCATCGCGCGCTGTCGGGAACGCGCAGATCGCGGCCGACGTCGCTTCGGGCACGCCGTGCAGGCGCAACGTGATCTCGGTGATGATGCCAAGCGTCCCTTCCGAGCCGACGAACAGCTTGGTCAGGTCGTAGCCCGCCGACGACTTCTTCGCCCGTGTCCCGGTCCGGATGACGCGGCCATCGGCCAGGACCACCTCCAGCGCCAGCACCGATTCGCGCATCGTCCCATAGCGCACGGCACAGGTGCCCGAGGCACGCGTCCCCGCCATGCCGCCGATGGTGGCATCGGCACCCGGATCGATCGGAAAGAAAAGTCCGGTGTCGCGCAACTCCTCGTTCAGGCGTTTTCGGGTGATGCCGGGCTGGACGGTGACGTCCATGTCCTCCGGGTGAACCGACAGCACCGCGTTCATCTCGCTCAGATCCAGCGTGATCCCGCCCTGAACGGGTATCACGTGACCCTCCAGCGAGGTGCCAGCCCCCCAGGCGATGATCGGACAGCCGTGCGCGTTGCAGGTGCGCGCGATCAGACTGACTTCGTCGGTCGAGTGCGGCCAGATCACGGCATCCGGCGGCGAGGGCTTGTGCCAGGCCTCGTCCTTGCCGTGCTGCTCGAGGATCGCGGCAGCCCGGCTGAGCCGTTTGCCAAACTGCGGTTCGAGTTCTGTGATGGCGCTCTCTATGCTCATGATCACCCCTCCCAATCCCACGCGATAACAGCACTTGGGCTTTTGTCGGGGACCATAGCCGAGTTAGGGTAGGGCGCAAGCAGACAGGGTGTATGATCATGAGTGAATTCGAGACAAAGCCGATCCGCACGCAAACGCGTGAAGTTCCGACCGAGTGGATCGATTACAACGGGCACATGAACGTCGCTTACTACCTGATGGCGATCGATCAGGCGCTGGACGAGGCGTTCGACGCGGTGGGTGTCGGCATCGATCTGGTGCAGAAGTTCGGCATGGGTCCGATGGCGCTGGTGAATACGATCCACTACCTCGACGAATTGTTCGCCGGTCAGCATTACTATTGCGAGGCGCAATTGCTGGATGCCGATCACAAGCGGATGCACATGTTCGTCACGATGCACCATGTCGAGAAGGGCACGATCGCCGCGACCTACGAGACGCTGTCGATGAATGTGGACCTGACAGCACGGCGGTCGGCAAACTATCCGGAGGTTGTGGCGTCGCGGATTCAGGGTCTGCTCGAGGCGCACAAAGGGTTGCCATGGCCCGACCAGGTTGGCGCTGGAATCGGCATTCGTCGCAAGGCAGCGGAGTAGTCACACCCGCCTCACGCGGCGTTGATCCCACGCGCCGTGCACCCGTCGTGAGGTGCCATTCTGCGGGAGCATCCGATGGCTGACTGAACCGTGATCGTGCAGCGCGGTAAATGTCTCAATTTTCAACAGAATTTCCGCGTCTCGCACCTTGCGCATGGTGGCCAGTCTGCCTACGCTCGCATGATACGGGATTTGCTTGGCTTGCACGCATGGCGCACTCATCGCCAAACCGGTTGCTGGCGCGGTTTCGCAGGGCGCGGGACCGGATCTCTAAGACTGACGCTTTCAGCGGAGCAAGCCAGTTGGCCCTCTGGCCGGTTGCAGTCGTCGTCGGTGTCGTCACCGGATATGCGGTTCTGGGCTTTCGAATGGCGATCGCGGCACTCGAGACGCTGTTCTACGGAACCGACTCGGCCACTCTGCACAGTCACGCGGCGACCCTGGACTGGTGGCATGTGCTGCTGGTTCCGATCATCGGCGGTCTGATCGTCGGACAGATCCTGACGCGCCTGTCGCCGACCAAACGCGCACGCGGCATCGACGATGTGATCCACGCGGCGGCGATGAATTCAGGGCGCATCAGCAAATCCCAGGGGGGCGCTTCGGCGCTGGCCGCACTTGTCACCCTGTCGACCGGAGGCTCGACGGGCCGCGAGGGTCCGGCGGTCCACATCGGCGCTGTCATCGCGACCTGGGTTTCGGATCGGCTGCGCGCCTCGCCCGTCACAGCGCGGGACATCCTGGGGTGTGCTGCGGCCGCGGCCGTCTCGGCGTCGTTCAACGCGCCGATCGCCGGGGCGCTGTTCGCGCTCGAGGTCATCCTGCGCCACTATGCACTGCACTCGTTCGGCCCGATCGTCGTCGCCTCGGTGGCCGCGGCGATTGTCAGCCGGATCCATCTGGGCGATTTCAGCACGTTCGATCTGCCGGCGCAGTCGCTCGCGTTCTACTGGGAAATGCCCGCCTTCATGATCCTGGGCATCGTGTGCGGCTTTGTCGGTGTGATCATGATGCGCGTGCTGTTCTTCGCCGAAAAGATCGCCGATCGTGTCCAGTCGGCGACCCGCCTGCCGGACAGCCTGCGCCCGGCTGTGGCGGGCATCTTCCTGGGCCTGATCGCGATCCAGTTCCCGCACATCATCGGCGTCGGGTACGAGACGACGTTTCTGGCTCTCACGTCAGAGACGCCGTTTCTGGTCGCTGTTCTTTTCGCCATGGTCAAAGTGGCGGCGGTTGCGATCACCTTCGCGGGCCGCATGGGCGGGGGTGTCTTCTCTCCGGCGGTGATGGTCGGCGCCCTCACTGGTGCCGCGTTCGGAGATGTCGCGACGGCGATCTTCCCGCTGGTATCGGGGGTCGAGGCGATCTATGCGCTCGCCGGCATGGGGGCTGTTGCCGCCGCCGTGCTGGGGGCGCCGATCTCTTCGACGCTGATCGTCTTCGAACTGACCGGGGATTTCCAGACCTCGATCGCCGTGATGGTGTCGGTCTCGCTGGCCTCGGTCATCTCCGACCGGTTCCTGATGCGCAGCTTCTTCCTGACGCAACTCGAAAACCGCGGTCTGCATCTTTCTGACGGACCACAGGGCTACCTTGCCGCGACCATGGAGGTCAGTCACCTGATGCGTCATCGCGGCGCCGAGAATTGCGCGCCCGACAGCGGCTGCCAGGAACTGGTCGCGCAGGGCGCTGTTCTGCGGCCCGACGAGACGCTGGAACGTGCGCTGCCGATGTTCGAACGGCTGTCCGGGACCTACCTGCCGGTCGTCGAGCCCGATCGCGGCGATGGCCAGACGCCCGAGTTGCTGGGCGCGCTGTTCCATGTCGATGCCTTGCGGGCCTACAACCGCGCGCTCGAGGAAGAACTCCGCGAAGAGCACGCCTGACAGACGGTGCGTTCAGAGCCGGTCGGCACCATTCTTGACGATCTCGCGTGTCGAGCCCGCAACGGAGCCAACGCAGTCGCGGACATTCGCCAACAGCACGCGCGTCTCGGTGTCCAGACGCTGTCCGTTCATAAGCAAATACTGCTCGATCGTGTACTCGACATTCTCAAGCGGGAGCTGCACACCAGCGATCGCCGTGGCGACCGGGTCATCGAAAAACTGTTTCATATCACTCATGCCTTCTGCCTCGGATCCGGTCGCTCTTAAAGACGTCCGTTTACCCTTCCTTCATTCTCGATCTAGAGGATTAACAATGCGTGAACGCAAGATGTTGTTGTAGGACCTATTTTTGGTTGAGTTCGTTATCATCACAATCCGTTGCACCACGGGGCACCTTGCAAAGCCATTTCATCTGTCCGGTGGGTTACGCAGGGTCAGCAACGCAGCGCACACACAGGGCACCGCGCCTAGGCACCGAAGTTGCCAGAAACGCGGTGGACCGGTGATGCGTCCGAGTGGTTAATGGTGCCTAAAACCAAGGCTGTTCTGACGGCGATGTCAGAATTTTCAGGCTCTGTTCTGTCCGTGTTCACGGCCCCGTTTGTGACGCCGTAGGGTCAATTCACACTTTCGGGGGAGAAGCCGGGATAAGTGCTCCGCGATTCGTGCGCAAACACCGTCCCGATTCGCCAGAAGATGAGCCTCGAGCCGTGCCCGGATCACTCCTCGTCGTCGTTCGAATGGTGACCTTTGCCCGAAATGTTGTCGATCATCATCGCCCGGGCCTGCATCATCGCGCGACTTTGCATCATGGCGCGTGACTGCATCATCGCGCGGCTTTGCATCATGGCCCGCGATTGCATCATCGCACGGCTCTGCATCATGGCCCGAGACTGCATCATCGCGCGGCTTTGCATCATGGCCCGCGATTGCATCATCGCGCGGCTCTGCATCATGGCGCGAGACTGCATCATGGCGCGAGACTGCATCATCGCACGGGATTGCATCATGGCGCGACTTTCGACCATGTCGCCCATCCCGCCCATGCCCGGATCCGCACCGCCCGGCATTCCAGCGCCGTCCATGTCCTCGTCGAGAACATCGAAGCCGTCCATCTCGGTCGGGACATGGTAGAGCCGCCCGTCCGCACCGCGCAGCGTATAGCCGGTGTCGGAGTCCAGATCCTCCATCAGGCCAACAGCGGCGCCGATCACCGTCGGCATCAACGAAACCTCGATCGTCTTGTCCGTCATGTCGAGATCCCAGCGCAGGAACTCGCCCGGAGGAAACGCCTTCAGGGCGTCCTTCGAGGTTTCGGGATTGGCGTCGGCGTTGCTGACTGTCCCGTCATCTCCACGCTTGGCCGCGATGATGTCCGTGCCTTCGGGTCCGAGGAAAATCTGAACAGGGACGTCGAGCTTGTTGACCTCGCCATCGACCTTGTAACCATGGACTTCGATCATATGCGCAGTCTTATCGCCCTCTGGGAACAAGTCGGGCATTTCTTCCAATGCGCTCTCAAACAGGGCCAGTTTCGTTGTCTTACCGTACAGCGCAATCTTGTTACTTGGCAGCAACTTCGCTTCGGTTGTCATTTCTTGTCCCCCGTTACGCGCGGTTGAAGTAAAGCAGATCCCCCTCCGGGACCGCTGAAGTCTATCCCAGTTAAACCCATGGCGCCACCACGGGTTTCCAGTCTTTGCGCGGTTCGATCCCACGCCATTTGAAGATGCGCTTGATCCGCTTCTGATGCTGGTCGCCCGTCAGTTCCCAATCGACTTGCAGGAAGGTCTCGGCGAAATGCGCATAGGAAAACGCGTTCTCGTCCAGCCGCGCCCAGGTGTGCGCCAGACGCACGCCCATCATGTCGCGCGCCTCGGCCAGGGCGCTTCGGAACCCGATGTGTTGCACCAAATAGGCGTCGAGCAGGGGCGTGTGGGCGAACGTGTCCAGCACACCGTCAATCGCTGCCTTGCGCATCGCCTTGACATGCGACGCCGGCACCAGGCCCAGATCGGCCAGTTCCATCGTGTACCAGCCTGCCATGATGTCGAAGACGGCACCGGTCAGCGGTTGCGCGACCTTGTGCAAATCCTTGCCGCTCGCCTTGGTGTGCGGCGTCTCCAGGCTGATCACATCCGCCATTTTCAAGCCGTTTGACGCTCGGCGGATCTGGCGCGTGTCGGACAATTCTCCGATCCGGCTCATCACGTTCTCGGCGTAGACGTTGCCCTTGGTTACCCACAGGACGTGATCCAGGAACGACTCGAAGTGCAGGGCCGAGATCATCGCCACACAATCCGACGCACTTTCATGGAAACCGCGATAGGCGGTGTTCATGCGGTGCGGCTTTGGCATTCCCACCAGCGAGAACAGGATCCCGTGCCCGGCCTCGTGTGCCAGCACATCGAAATTCAGCGCATAAGGGCATTGTTTGCCATGGTCGTCTTTGCCTTCGCCGAATTCCATGAAGCCCAACCCGAAATGCGCGTTGTCCCAGCGAACGTGCGGGATCATCTCGAGCTGCGGGAACACGTCCTTGAAGTGCCAGTCGATCGGTTCGCCCAGGTAAAGCTCCCAGACATCCAGAACCCGGCGGACAATGCCCCACATATTGGTGCATTTGAATCCGGGGTCCGACGGTTCGATCCAGTCGAAATGCCCCTCGTCATCCGGCCAGACCGGATCGGCGCACCGGCCCATGAACGGCGGCAGATCCTTGGCGCCATATTCCTTCTTCTCGATCGGCAGGATCGCGACCATACGCGCGTCTTCGGGTCCAGGACCAAGCGTTCCGGCGGGCGAGGACACCCAGATTGTTTCAGGCTCCGAAAACCCCTTCAGCACGGGCGACTGCACGTAGACTCGAAAACGTGTTCCGGTGTCTCGGTACAGATCGTCGAGGGACAGACTCATTTCGATAATTTCTCAACTATCTTTGGGAATTCTGTGTCCCAGAGCACGGTTTCTTCAAATCGGAATGGAGGAACGTCTGCCACCAGTTCTCGGCGCGCAGTCTGACAAAGAAGTCCCTCGGCGTCGAGGCGTTTCTGCGGCACGCGACCGGTCTTGAGCCAGTCCTCGAGCGCTCTTCGCGTGGCATCGGGCAGAGCATTCGCATCCGCCAAAATCCGCCCCCAGGTCCGATACTTGTAGAACAGCGCCTTTGCGGCCGCGGCAAGCTCATGCATCGCGATGTCCTGCAAAATCCCGTCTTGCTGAGCCTGGTCCAGCGTCGCACGCACATCCACCATTGCCTCGGTCGCGGCGTATCCGGTCTCCGCCGGGCCATGCAGCACGGCGACCTCGTCATCATCCTCGAACGGATCCGGAAACGGATCGAATCGGCCCTTTGAATAGGCATCATAGATCCTGCCGACACCGATCATGCCGAACTGGTCGAGTTCCGCCGCCCGCAACGCACCCATGCTTGCAGCCCCCGCACCCGTGCGGCCATGGCTCAGCGCGCAGAGGATCTCCTTGTGCCAGACCGAGGGCACCTGCTCGAAGTAGCCGTCGATGATCAGTATCGTCTCCGGATCATGCGCCTCGATGGCGCGCACGACATCGCCGCGCCGTGCGGGCGGAAGATAGACCGCGTCAAGATGCTGGCGCGCTGCGTTCAGCCCCAGGCTTGGACCCAGGAACACGACGGTGTTCATACGGTGCTCACGATGTCTGCTCGTTCAGGATCGCCGTGGCCCGCGGGCCTGGGACGTATTCGCTGGACGGCCCTTCGAACGCGGCCTCCAACCCGGGCACGACCACACGGGACACCGCGAAGGGCAGGGCCGGTTTGCCAAGGTCAACGGTCAGAGCCTCCTCGATGCCGACCTGTCTCAACGCCGACAGAACGACATCGATGTCTGCGGCGAAGTTCTCGGTTTCACGCGACGGGATTTCGCCGAAATCGCGCTCTGGTGACAACCCGTCCAGAACGCGTCGCGTCATGTCGCGCCGCTTTGCAATCGCGTCGTCCGTATAGTCGGGATCGGTGATGTCCTCGCGCGCACCGGCGATGAAGGTCCCGCGCGCCTGCGCAGCCTCGGTCAGCGCGCGCACCAATGCAACTTCGGGTGACAGGTGCGCTCCTCCTCCGATCTCGTCGGCGCCTGTCTCACCCGTCCGATCATGGATGAGTGCGACGAAGACCGGGATACTGGTGTCCGAACTCACGTCCCAGACAGCCACATCGATCTCGGCGGCCTCGAACAGATCCAGCAACGTGCGCGGCGCACCGGTCACCGTCTCGGGTCGCACGGCCGTAGCGCTGCTCCAGGCATCGGCACCAAGCTTCCACAGCGTGATCGCATCGCGTTCGATCACCTCGAAGAGACCGTGTAACACTGCCTCCTCGCGCGTGTTGCCCGAGGCCAATCCGTTCGTTGTCGCCGCGAATGCGCCGGAATGCGCCGGTTCGGGCCGGGCATAGTTCGCGTGCACCAGCTCGAACGGCAGCCATTTTCGCGCGCCACTGATCAGGTCCTCGGCTTCGGTCCACAGGAACGGCAGCATGGGATCGAACCCGTCCGGATTGGCGAGCGGCAGGCGCGTGATGTCGGCAAGCGCGTGGGTATAGGCAAGCTCGTCAATCGACGCGAATTTCAGCGGGGCATCGATGCTCTCGGCGCACCAGGTCTCGTACGCTTCCATCACGGCCGAGACCCGCGCTGCCTCGACCGACAGGCCCTTGCCCTGAAACACCGACAGGGATCGCGAGTTCGGTCGACACGCCGTGAAGACCGGGATGCCGATGCGGTCGAGCCCCGTGATGTTGGCAACCCGCGCAATCCCAAAGACCGGCAAGAGTGGCTTCAGCCGCGCCCAGGTCTCCGAAGGCGGGCAGGATCGCCGGCCACCGTCACGCCAGGACTTGGTCAGACCCATGTGCACTCGTCACGGAGTTTCGGCAAGCAAGCGGCGCGCCTCGTCCAGATCATGGCCCGCGGCATTTGCATCAAAACGTCTAAGCACGGCGACCAGATCCGCCCGCCGGCGCTCGGCGTCTCCACCGGCCAAGCCCCAACGCAGTCCGGTCATCGCCGCGCGCAATTCCAGCGCCAGTGCGCCTTGTGCCTTTGCAAGCTGGCGGGCCTCGTTCAGACGCGTACGCACGAAATCCGCCACAGGCTCCGGCCGGGCCAGTTCGACCTCGACCTCGTTCCGGGCAATCTCGGCGCCCCAGTAGTTGACACCTTCGTCGTCGATCACGGCGCGACCGTCGTAGAGCGCATTCAGCGCCTCGTCCAATCGACTCATCCGGCGCATCGCCTGGCTGCGAATGCATTGATAGACCGGGAAGTCTTCCGGCGTGCCGACTTCCTGCATCACGCGAAAGCCTTCGTCGACCTGCGCGAGCCCATCTTCGATATCGCCCTGGGCGATCTGTGCCCAACCTTGAAAAATCTCGGCCTTGGCGCGGTAGTCTTCCAGGTCGCGTTCGGTCGCCAGACCGTGCAGCCGTGTCGCCAAGCGCGCCACTGTCACCGGATCGCGCCGGTAGTGGTGCAGCATGATCGCGATGTCCAACGCATGCAGAAGACTGCCCAGATGGCCAAGCCGCTCGGCATGCGCCAGTGCTGAGTCGCAGTGGATCGTCGCCGCATCGCCCGCCCCCTGCAGCCAGCTTGCCAGACCGATCTCACCCAGCGCACAAACCTTGCAATCGTGTCCGCCATAAAGCGTACCATGCCCCTCGAACCCGCCATCCTGGTACATCACCAGCCCTTCGCGGGCGGTTTCGATCGACTGGGTCAGCTCCCCCATCTGGAAGGCGTTCGCCCAGACGCAGTGCTTGGCCTGCAGCTTGAACTCGGCGCCGTCCATCCGGTTCGAGACGGCTTGCAGACGCTTGGCGCGCTCGGCCATGGTCGCGAAGCTGTCCGAAACCCGCCACCAGCCCCAGTATGCTGGGAAGTGATGCTCGGATTCCGGCGTCGCCTCGGCCAAGCCAATGGCAATGTCATATGCACTGCGGGTTTCACGCGCGCCGGGACCACGGGCGGAGAGAAGCGCGCCTGCAAGCAGCACCTGAACATTAAGACGTTTCTCCTGAAGGTCCGGACCATCCGCATCGCGCTGACCGATCTCCACAAGAAGATCGGCGGCTTTCTGGAAGTGCGCTGCGGCTTCGTGGCTGGCAGACGTCCGGTTGGCGCCAAGCCCTGCCTGCATGTAGGCGTCGACTGCCTCGGACAGCCGCCCGCAAGCCTCCATGTGATAGCCAATGTTCTCGGGGCGTGTCGCCGACAGGCGTTTCGGATTCTTCTCGAGCCAGCGCAGGTATCGCTCGTGCCATGTCAAACGCGCGCGGCGGACGATGCTTTCATAGGCGGCACTCTGATAGAGCGCATGGCGGAACGACAGGCGCCCTCCGCGCGCGACAGACAGGATCCCGGCGATCGAAAGTGCCGTGACGGCGGCATCGATCGTGTCCGGCGCGACGCCAGAGACCTCGAGCAGGGCAGCCCTGTCAAAGTCGCGCCCGAGCACGGCGCAGATCTGCGCAAAGAGTTTCGCGTCGCCCAGCATGTCCAGGCGCGACGTGATCAGATCCAGCAGAGAGGGCGGCGTCAGAGCCTGCCCAGACACGCTGGCGCTTCGGAACATGTTGCGCTCGCGCGCGATCTGACCGCTTTCGATCAGGGATTTGGTGAGTTCCTCGACGTAGAGCGGCAATCCATTGGTCGCGTCGATGATCTGCCGGATGACGGCGGCTTCGACGGGACCGCCGGCGACCTGCTCGACCAGGGCCGAGGCAGACTTCGACGACAGACCACCCAGCGTGATCTCCGTCTGGCGTGGATCGCTCCAGTCGGCCTCGAACTCAGGTCGCGCAAGCACCAGCAGGAAGATCCGAGCACTCTCATCGGCAGAGATACGATCCATCAGCTCGAGCGTTGAGTGGTCGATCCAATGAGCATCCTCGATGACGACCACGAGCGGAGAAGGAAGGCGGTCGACCAATGCCGTGGCAGCGGCGAAAACTGCCTGACGCCCGGCGGTACCGTCCTCGATCGTGCCGTCCAGCAGACTCTTCAAGACATTGACATGAATCGCGTCGCCCATGCTCTCCTGATCGAACCAACCGGCGATACGTTGGACGAGCTCGTCACTGTGACCATTGCCATCCGTGCGCACCCAGCGCTCTAGCGTCTCGCGCAGGCTGGCAAAAGGCGTATGGCGTCCGGCTATGCTGCCCGCGAACTCCAGGATCTGCGCGCGCGGGATGCAGGCATCCTTCAGGAAGCAGGACGCCAGCACGGATTTCCCGGCTCCGGCCTCGGCAGAGATCACCAGCCGGGCGCTTCCCTGTACCTCGACACGCTCCCACGCAGACATCAGGGTGGCGACTTCGCCCTCGCGCCCTACCGGCATTCGGGCGACGTCGGGCAGCACCGAGGTCGCCGGCTTGCGGCCCAGCACGTGGAAGATCTCGACTGGCTCGGGAATCCCCTTGAGGTCCTTCAACCCGATCGACTGCATGCGGAAGGTCGATGCAATCAGGGCCTTGGTCTCGGCGCTCACGGCCACACCATTCGACGGTGCAAAACCTTCGATCCGTGCTGTCATGTTCGGGACGACCCCGGTCACCGAATGATGCTCCTGGCGAACACCTGCCCCCATGGTGCCGATCAGAACGCGGCCTGTGTGCAGAGCAAGACGCACTGCGAACTCTACGCCGTGCTTCTCCATGACCGGTTCGCCGAGCGCCTGCGCCTTCCGGCAGATCTCGATCGCGGCATCTGCCGCTCGGATCGCTGCGTCCTCATGAGCGCGCGGATAGCCAAAATAGGCCATGATTCCATCGCCCAGATACTGCGCGATCATCCCGCCACGGCTTTCGATCGCGTCAGCGCAGATCGCTTGATAATCGCGCAGCAACTCGCGCAGATCCTCCGAGTGCAAACGTGATGATAGCGAGGTCGATCCCGCCACGTCACAAAACATCACAGTGATCTGGCGGTGTTCGCCACCTTCCTCGCGCTTCAGGGCATCGTGTTCGGTCTGGCGGGCGCCGCAAAACGGGCAGAACCGTGCCTTTGCCGGCACGGCCTCGTTGCATGTCCCGCACGTCGGAGAGGCCGCGCTCGGCTCCACCTGGACCCCCTTGTTCTCCGGTCTCCGGCACTACCCCAGCGCCTTGCCGAACAAGGACTTTTAGCGAATCGCCGGGCTCCCGCAAGCCCGCTCGCGCTACCGTCAGCGCCTTCGCAACCAGAACGAGAGGTTCGGATCAGCGCCGTTCCTGTCGCGCGTAAGTCTCTTGCCATTCTGGATGCCACCGGGACAGGGGTGGCCGATCCTCGACAATATCGCCCGCGGCCCACGCGATCCGGGCGTGATCCATCTTCTCGGTCACCTCGCCATCGGGACAAATCACGTAAAAGCTGTGTCGTTCCAACGCATCCAGCATGTAGCCCACGACCTGATCGGGCATCCACGCGCCGGGTTTCGGATCGTTCAGCCCCGTGGTGGTCCAGCCGGGCACCAGCAGATGCGCCGATACCTGGCAGGCCGGGTCCTGCCGCAGTTCGTGTTGCAGACACTCCGTATAGGTTTTCACAGCCGATTTCGCCATGTTGTAGACGGGGTGACCGGGCGGGTTGGTGATGCCCTGCTTCGAGCCGGCGTTGATGATCAGCCCGGGGTCGCCCTGATCTTTCATCGACGGCAGGAAAGCCCGCACGCCGTTCACAACGCCCATCACATTGATGTCGATTGCGCGCCGCCAGTCGGCCAGCGGTGCATCCAATCCCCGTCCGATCCGGGTCACGGCATTGTTCACGAGCACAGAGGGTGCACCGCCGAACGTCCGGGCAATGCGATCGCGGGCATGCTCCAGCGCCTCGATCTCGGCGACATCGCACAGGATGCCATCGGTATCGCCGCCGATTTCGGTCCGCGCTTCGTTGAGATGCTCGGCGTCGATGTCGAGCAACGCGACCTTCATCCCCTCTTGCACGAAGCGCCGGGCGAACGCGCGCCCGATGCCAAGTGCCGCCCCCGTTACGACCCCGATCTTGCCCGGCGCGATTGCCTGATGTCCCATTGCGTCCTCCGCTCGTGGATTGTTTCGGACCACGATATGCGGAGGACAGGATCCGTCAGACGGTTTTTTTGTGCAGAGCGTCCGTCCAGCGGCCGGATCGGCAGTCAGACAGGGCGATTGCGGTCAATTCGAACCGGTCGGCGTCTCGGTTTTTGGGGTTTTCGTCCGCGATTCGTTCGTCTCGGACCCGATCGAGAACAGACGCTCGAACAGGCTTGGCGCGTTGTCCTGCTCGCGATCGGCGCTGGCTTTGCGGAACTGTTCCTTCAACTCGGCTTGGCGTTCGAAGTTGTCCTGGCCGCCCTTTGCATGCGCGAGCGAGCTGTTGAGCGCGACCAGCGAAATCGAGAAAGCAGTCAGGGCGGCGGGGAGGATCAGAATGCGGGACATCGGGTGGCTCCTGGGTCCGGGTTGCGATGACGAAGAGGTGGTGCGCAGCCGATCACGGTTCACCCAACGCGTCTTCACCATGCCGTCACGGTGTGTGACCGGCGCTTGCAACAGGCAGCACTCTGGTCTCAACTCGCGCAAAAGGAGCCTGCCCCATGTTGTCCGCCGATCTCTTCTACTCGTTCCGCAGCCCATACTCGTACCTGGGCGCCGCGCGTTATCGCCAGTTGACGCGTGACTGGGATCTGCAGGTCCGCCTGCGCCCGGTCTATCCGATCGCGATCCGAAACCCGGCGTTCTTCGAGCAGGTCAATCCGCTCTGGGTGCCATATCTGTTGAAGGACGTCGTGCGCACGGCCGAATTCAACGGCATACCGTTTCAGTGGCCAAAGCCTGATCCCGTGGTGATGGACCGCGAAACGCGGGAAATCTCATCGAACCAGCCGTACATCCGGCGGCTGACCTATCTGGGGCTCGAGGCCGCGCGGCGCGGCAAGGGCCTCGACTACGCATGCGCGGTCGGACACGCGCTCTGGGGCGAGGGGGTTGTCGATTGGCACCTTCCAGAGAACTTCGCCCCGATCGTGGCGCGCGCAGGTCTGGACCTGTCCGAATTGGAGGCAGCGAACGCCGGGCAGGAAGACGCGCTCGAGGCCCAGCTTGCCGCGAACCAGGCCGAGCAGGAACGGGCGGGCCACTGGGGCACGCCCTGTCTGGTGTTCGACGGCGAGCCGTTCTTCGGTCAGGACCGGATCGACATGGCGATCTGGCGGATGCAGCAACAGGGTCTTCAGGCTGCCTAACGGGCCATGCTCGCCCTGTCCCAATCGGCGTAATCGGGTGAGCCTTCGACCCGGATGTCCCCGTCATAACCATACTCGACCATGTGCACCGTCACCGACGGTCCGTCCGAGATGATGACAGAGTACGCCTCCGGCAGGTCCGAGGCTGACAGCAAATCCGTCTCGGCGAAGTTCGCCCATCCCGCATGGTTCGTGCCGCGCGGCGCGCTGACCGGAATGCCGTGGAAGCTGCCGGACAGTGGCAAATGGCAATGGCCGAAGAAGATGTGCCGGATCTTGGCGCGGTGCGGCGCGATCGTCGCGCCCAACCGTGCCGAATCCAGCAACATGATACGGTCGGTCGGGCCGATATGCGTCGGGATCATGTTGTGGTGCAGGAACAACCAGACCGGTCCCGCCGCCTCGGCCAGCCGTGCCGACAGCCAGCCTGCCCGCGCATCGCAAAAGAAACCGGCATGGCTGTTCGGTCCCCAGGTATCCAGCAGGATTGCGGTGCCATCGCTCAGCGGCACGGCCTGCTGAACGAACCCGTTCGGGTCGGAAAGCTCCGGAAAGACCGACAACACCGTCTTGCGATCATCGTGGTTGCCGATGCACAGGTGCACGGGAACCGGCAGATCGCAAATCCGGTCCTTCAGCCGCGCATAATCCTCGCGATCACCCCAGTCCGACAGATCGCCCGTGATGATGATCGCCTCGGCATCCGGGTGGTTGTCCAGCGCATGGGTCAACGCCCTCTCGAAGTTCGCGTTCGGATCGCGGCCGCCGATGGAAGCACCCGGCGTGGTCAGATGAATGTCTGTGAGTTGGATCAGTTTCATTGCGCTCCCCCCTCGGGTCGCAGGGTGCGGCGGACCGCACCCCGTTATTATCGTTCGTAACCTTGGGAGAGCGCTCAGCTGTCCGGCAGCAAGTCCTTGACCTCGTCAGTCAGCTCTTCCTGCAATTCCATCATGTCCTCGAACTCGCCCGTGACGATGCCCTCGATCCCGTCATAGATGACCTGCGTGATCGCCAGGCCGTTGTCGCCGGGATAGGCCTGCCAATCGCGCAACAGCGGTAGCTGACGCACGGCGGTCGCCTTGGCCGGGTTCTCGGCATAGAAATCCGACAGGATGATTTCGTTGGCGGCCTTGTTCGGCGGCATGTAGCCGGTCGTCCGCGCCACATCGGCGGCACCTTCGCCCGAGGTGATGAACTTCAGCCACTTCCAGGCAGCGTCCAACTCGGCCGGATCTTCCGAGGTCGAGACCAGCATCGCGGCATTGCCGCCCGCCGGTAGTCCCATGGGCCCCGCATCGACCAGGCCCGGATACTCGTTGGTCGTCAGCTTGAAGTCGCCCTTGGCACGCTCGACCGCCCCGACGGCCGAGGTTGACCAGTACATCATGCCGATCTCACCGGCCGAGAACGACGCCAGCGCGCCTTTCCATCCCAGGTGCTGCATGTCGCAGCCGCGGAAGATGCCCTTCATGGTCTCGAGCGAGGTCAACGCTTCGTCCGAGTCGATCACGACCGAGGCCTTGTCGACGATGGCTTTGTCCTGGCTCCACATCAGCGCCTGCAGGAACCAGTTGCCGGTGATGTTCCAACCCCAGAACATCGGGTTCTTGACGCCCGCCGCGCGCAGCCTGCCGCAGACCTCGACGACCTCGTCCCAGGTTTTCGGAAGCTGATCTTCCGAGGTGATCCCGGCCTTCGCCATCAGGACCATGTTGTAGTAACCGACCGGCAACGAGATCGAGCACGGCAGGCCGTGGACGATGCCGTCAAAGGTCGACAGACCCAGCATGGCCTCGTGGTACCCGTCCTTGGCAAAGTCGGCTTCCTTGGCGATGAACGGCTCCAGCGACTTGGCGATGCCCTTCTCGACCAGAGGCTGCTGGCGGTTCAGGCCCTGCATCGTGACGTCCGGCAGCGTCCCGGCCACGGCCTCGCGCAGGATGGTGTTGGTGCCGTCCTCGTAGCTTTCATAGGCGGCACGCATCTTGATCTCGATGCCCGGGTTCTCGGCATAGAACTTGGGCAGGATCTTCTCATAGGTCACGTCAAAGAGGTGGCTGTACGGATAGGCGAATTCGACGACGATCTTGTCCTCGGCAAATGCCGGAGCCGTCAGGCCCGCCAGCACCGCGACGGTGGTCAGCATGCGTTTCATGGGATACTCCTCTCCCCTGTCAGGTGGCGGGTGCGGGGTCCGAGACGCCAATCCAGTTCCCCGTCTCCGCCGGTTTCAACCCGCATCGCGCGGGTGCTCTGGCGGTAGGGTGCGCAGTGCGCACCCTACGCTCCTTCATTTCATGCCGGTCAGTGTGATCCCTTCGATGAACCGGCGCTGGGCCAGCAGGAAGGCAACGATCAGCGGGGTCACGATCACGGTGGCCGTCGCCAGCATCGGCCCGAAGAACGAGCCATCGGCATCCCCCTTGAACTCGCGCAGGCCCAGCGGCGGCGTGAACAGATCGCGGGTGCCAGTCACCACGATCCGCGGCCAGAAATAATCGTTCCAGTGCGCCACCACGCTGAAGATCGCAAAGGCCAGCAACGCCGGGATCGCGGTCGGCAGCATCACCTTCCAGATGATCCCGAACTCGGTCATCCCATCCATCCGCGCCGCATCGATCAGATCGTCCGGCACGGTCATGAAGAACTGGCGCATCAGAAAGATCCCGAAGACCGAGATCGTCCATGGAATGATCAGCGCGGCGTATGTGTTGGTCAGCCCAAGCTGCGACAAACCCAGATACAGCGGCAGCGCGATGGCGTGGACCGGGATCAGCAGGCAGAACAGCACCATCGTGAAGACGAACTCGCGGCCCTTCCAGCGCAGTTTCGCCAACGCATAAGCGCACGGGAGTGCCACCAGAACCTGGATGACGAAGATCGATGCCGTGACGATCACGCCGTTCAGCAGATACCGCAGCAGCGGTGCTTCCTGGAACGCCATCGAGTAGTTGAAGACCACCGGGCGCGTCGAACACGCCGCCTCGATCTCTGCCATCATGGCGGGCTTGATCTCGCGGTCGGGCTTGCCGGGGATCTGTGGACGGGCCGCTTCGATCATGGCTCGGTCGGGCTCGGCCCGCTTCACGCAACGCTCGTTGACCATCATGTCCTGGCTGCCGAAGAACCCGCCGACATTGCGCTCGATCTCGTTCGGCGCTTTCAGCGAGTAGCTGAGCATCACGTAGAACGGCAGGATCACGATCACCGCGCCCAGGATCAGGACAGCGTGCTTCAGCGCCTCAGTCCAGGACCAGGACAACGTCGATGCCCGCATCCCCGTCCGCGCGATCTGCGCAGTCTGCACGGCATCGGTCATAGAATGCCCTTTCTTCCGGGCGCGGAGCCGTCTGCCAACGCTTGTCCGGTACATCCAGCCAGCGCCCGACCTTCCCCCTGGAGGCCGCATTGTCCGCAACCCCGGCGATGATGATGTTTCGGGTTTTGGCGTCTGGACCGAGCGCCGCTAAGCCCCCACCCAGCCTGATCGTCGCCCTTCGGCCCGTCGATCGACGCCCACCCGATCATGAGTAATGCACCTTGCGTTCGACCAGCCAGCGCTGGGTCAGCGTCAGCATCAGCACGAAGGCGAGGAAGATCATCGTGATCGCCGAGCCCATGCCGATCAGGTTCTGCTGGATGCCCTTCTCGAAGATCGCGAACATCATCACATAGACCGACTTCGACGGTCCTCCGCCCTGCGGATAGAACGCCTCGACCGTATCGAAAACCTGGAACGACCGGATGCAGGTGATCGTCACCACGAAGACGGTGGTCGGGCCGAGCATCGGCCAGGTCACCAGCCGAAAACGTTCCCACCCGGACCGCGCCCCGTCCATTTCGGCTGCGTGATAAAGTTCGCGTGGAACGCTGGTCAGACCCGCCAGATACAGCACCATGTTGAAGCCAAAGCCCTGCCAGACGCCGATGAACGCAACGGTCCAGATCGCGTATTGCTTGTCGCCAAGCCACAACGGGAACGTGCGCTCGCATCCGTCGCGAAAGAACGCGAACGTCTCCAACCACGTCCCGCAGCCCCGCGCCAGCGTCTGATTGATCAAGCCCACCGTCGGGTGCAGCGTGAATTCCCAGACAATCGCCATGGCCAGCAAGGCGGCCATCACCGGCAGGAAATAAATCGTCTTGTAGACGTCGCCGAACCGCCGCAGCGAGTTGATCAGCAGCGCCGCACCCAGCCCCAACGCGACCGACAAAGGCACAACGACCAGCACATAGGTAAAGGTCGCGACGAACATTTTCTGGAACGATGATCGGCTGAAGATCCGATCGTAGTTCTTGTCGCCGACCCAGCGGAAGCTGTCATTGCCTAGCGAATAATCCGTGAAGGACAATGTCGCGGCCACCCCGATCGGCAGGATCAGGATCACGATCATCAGAATGATCGCCGGCGCGACGAACCAGATATGCGCGCGCGATTGGCGCATCAGGCAACCGCCTTTGCCAGCTGTCGCTCATCCAGAAAGCGCAGTCGCGCGCCGTCCTTGCCGAATGCCAGCGCCTTGCCCGGCTGCGGCGTCGCATGAATTGTCTGACCGATGTCAATCGATCCCGCCTGCAAAGGATCGGCCCGCACGACAATCCGATGCGCCCCCAGATCGACATGCAGAAAGATGTCGGATCCCATGTTCTCGCGGTGCACGACCGTGCCGGACAGGATCGCGGGGCCCGCTTCGGACACCAGTTCCAGATGCTCGGGTCGCAAGCCGATCCGAACGGCACCTTGCGCCGCGCCCGAAAGACGCCGGTTCAGCGTGGTTTCATAAAGATGCACGCGCCCCTCGAAATCGCAGGCCGCATCCAGAACGTTGATCTTTGGCGAGCCGACGAACTGAGCGACCCTCAGATCGATCGGATCTTCATAAACGGTCGATGGCGCATCGAGTTGCAGGATCTCACCGCCCATCATGACCGCCATGCGGTCCGACATCGTCAACGCTTCGGCCTGATCATGGGTGACATAGATGAATGTCGCGCCCAGATCGCGGTGCAACTCGGCCAGTTCGGCCCGCATATGCACGCGCAAGGCTGCGTCCAGGTTCGAAAGCGGCTCGTCCATCAGAAACGCCACCGGCTGGCGCACCATCGCCCGGCCCAGTGCCGCGCGCTGGCGCTGCCCGCCGGAAAGCTGCCCGGGCTTGCGCGCGAGCAATTGCTCGATCTGCAGCACCTGCGCAGTCTCGGAGATCTGCGTCGCAATCGCCTTGATCTTGTTGCCCGCAATCATCCGCCCGACGATCGGAAACCGCTCGAGAAACGAGAGCGACCGCAGGCGCAGCGGCACTGCCATGTTCTGTCCGACCGTCAGATGCGGATAAAGCGCGTATGACTGGAACACCATCGCCAGGTTGCGATCCGCTGGACGCACGGTGTTGACCAGGCGGTCTCCGATGTGGACATCGCCACCGGTCTGGCTCTCAAGCCCTGCAATGATCCTCAGCAATGTGGACTTGCCGCAGCCCGAAGGACCGACCAGCGTCAGGAACTCGCCACTGCGGATGTCCAGATCGATCCCGCGCAGGACCGGCGTCTCGCCAAACGACTTGGTGATCCCAGATAGGCTGATTCCCGCCATGACGTCCCCGAATCGCCTCTGCGCCGACGCCATCACGATTAACAAACGCCGTTATCGTTATAATGACGTCATATTAGTGTGGCTAATGGCCAGGTGAGCCGCATCGCTTCTTGGTTGTGGAACCGTCATGAAACCCAGCCCGTATCACATCGCCGCCTTCACGCAGGTCGCGCGGGCCCGCTCATTCTCACGCGCGGCCGAGGCGATGGGCCTGACGCAATCCGCCGTCACCCAGCACGTCGCCAAGCTGGAAAAGACCATGGGCGCGCAGCTATTCGTCCGGCGGCGGGACGGGTTGGAACTCACCTCGGCGGGGCGTGGCCTGTTCGACATCTCGGACCGGATGCTGGCGCTGGAACAGCAGATCGCGGAGAAAGTCGCGGCCTATGGCGATCTCTCCGCCGGGTCGCTCCGGATCATCGCGAACGCCCCGCGCCCAGCAATGCCGATCCTTTCCGAGTACTCGCGCCTCTACCCGGAGGTGCAGATCTTCTTCAGCCTCGTTCCCTGGTCCGTGGCGATGGAAACCGTTCTCGCGCGCGACGCCGACATCGCCATCGTCACCGAACCGGATCCCGTCCCCGGCGCCATGGTGCTCGAGCTCGAGCGCACCTGCTACAGGGCACGCATGCGACAGGAACACCCGTTGGCATCTCGGCCCGAGGTCACGCTCGGCGATCTCTCCCAGGAACTGCTCGTCCTGCCCGAGGACGGCTCGCTCACCCAGCGGCTCGTGCGCCAGAAGATGGCCGAGCATGGGCAGGAAATGCGCCGCGTCATCCAAACTGCAACCTTCCCGCTGGTGCGCGAGGCGCTGCTGCATGGCATCGGCATCGGCGTTCTGCTGGAGAACAGCATGTTCCCGTCACGCCAGCTCGTCTCGGTGCCGATCCGTGAGATGCCCGAAAGCTATGGCCACTGCCTGGTCACGCCATCGGACAAGTCCGACCTGCGTGCGGTGCAAAGCTTCACGGACATCGCCCGCCAGCTTTATACCGACCCGGTCATACGCCGGACCTGATGGACGGATCGCGGAGTGTTCAACGTGCCGACGACATCCAGCGCGGACACGTTCCAACCGCACGCTTGCGCCGCGTGACGCTCAAACGCCGGTGAAACCGACCCAGGCCGCCCCGATCCCGATCCCGACGAGCATCGCTGCGACGGGGCTTTTTGTCGCCAGCATCGTGGCAACCCCGAAGGCCACGGCTGCCGCGGTGCGGAAACCGCCCGTCACCAGCGAAGAGGCCACGATTGCCACCAGGACCGACACCGACATCTTCTCAAGGAACAGCTCGATCTTCGGTGTGATCCGCACGTATCGCATGATCGCGAAGCCCGCATAGCGCAGCGCGAACAGCGTCGCTGCCATCATGGCAACGGCCAGCCAGGCCAACGGCTCACTCATCAACGGTCCAGACCCCCACCACGCCACCCGCGAGGGCTGCCAAGATGATGTTCCAGCCTGTCGGAACGAACGGTTGCGATGCGACGGCGACAAAGGCCGCGACGACTGCGAACACCCACCGCGTGTCCGAGAGCAGGCCCGGGACAACCAGCGCTGCAAAGTAGACCGGCATCAGAACGTCGATACCATAGGTGCGCGGGTCTCCCAGTTGCGTGCCGGCAATCGCACCAACCGCAGTTCCCAAGACCCAGGTCGACCAGGTTATCGCACCGGCGCCAACCAGCACGCCAACGTCGTTTTCGTTCTGTTTCAGTGCCGTATGCGCATAGGCAAAGTTGGGGTCGGACAGGAATGCGGCGCCCAGTATGCGGCGCTTTGCGTCAAGCTGATTGACCCAGGGCGACAGGGCCGCCCCCATAATGACATGCCGCGCGCTGACCGCCAGAGTCACCAGGAACAGCGCGACCAGCGATATGTCCGGTCCCCAGAAATCAACCGCCGTGAACTGTGCGGCGGCGCTATAGACTAGGATGCTCGACGCGATGGCGTGTGCGCTCGACATCCCACTCTCGATGGCCGCAACCCCATAGGCCATGCCCAAAGGGGTCATGAAGACGGCCAGCGGTGCAAGCCGCCGCGCACCCCGCACAACTCCGGACAGCGTCATGCAGACGGAAGCTGTGGTCATGTCTGTCACCTTTCTGTCCGGCCAACTCAATTCTGGCAGAGGAGATCTTTCTGGCCGCAGCGTCGCGTGTCCTGATCGTTTGCCGCCAAGCGTCAGAGAAATCGTTTCAGGGAAGTGGCACCACCATCGCGTGAAGGCGCGGTGTCGATGATCGCAGGTGCCACGTCGCCGACCAGTCGAACCGTCCCGTCATCGCCGCCGACCTCTTGGATCCCTCTACGCTCAACCGGTGCGATGAGGCTTCTGTCACAGGCTGGACAGCGCCGCATCGACAGCGTTCAGCACTGTCGCCGCCTCGTGCTCGGAAACCACCAGCGGTGGCGACAGGATCACGTTCGCACCCGATGCCCGGACCATCGCACCATTCTCATAGACAAGCCCCTGCACCTTCAGCCCAACATCGGGCGTGACCGGCGTCTTGGCCGCGCGGTCCGAGACCATCTCGAACGCCGTCATCAGCCCGTGCCCGCCGCGCACGTCGCCGATGATCTCGTGCTTGTCCTGCAGGGCCTTCAGCCCGTTGAACAGTTGTGTTCCGCGCGCCGCGGCGTTCTCGACGACGTTCAGCCGCCTGGTCTCGGCCAGGCACGCCAGTGCTGCCGCTGCGCCGACCGGGTGCGCCGAGTACGTGTACCCATGGCCGATCGACCCCTCGGCGCCCGCGCTCTCGAACACCTCGGCGACGGCTTCCGAAATCATCGCCGCACCGAACGGGAAGTAGCCGTTCGTGATCGCTTTCGCGGTGCACATCATGTCGGGGGCCACGCCCCAATGCCGCGATCCGCACCAGTCGCCGCTGCGCCCGAACCCTGTGATCACCTCGTCCGCAATCATCAGGATGCCGTGTCTCGAGCAGATCTCGCGCATCCCGGGCATCAGGCTCTCATGCGGCACATGCACACCGCCCGCGCCGAGGATCGGTTCCATGATGAAGGCGGCGATGGTGCCAGCGCCCTGAAACGCAATTTCGTCTTCGGCGACTTGAAGAATGTGCTGCGCCAGTGCCGCCGGATCGGTGATCCCGTGCGGATCGCGATAGGGATAGGGCGCGGGCAGGTGGTGACACCCGGTCAGCAGCGGCTCGTAGCTCGTCCGAAACCGGTTGTTCCCATTGACCGAGGCACCGCCGAAATGCGTGCCGTGATAGCCCTTCTTCAGGCTCAGGAACTTGGTGCGTCCCGGCGCGCCCTTGATCTTGTGGTATTGCCGCGCCAGCCGCAAAGCTGTCTCGACCGAGTCCGATCCGCCGGAGGTGAAGAACGCCCGGCCCATCCCCTCGGTCGCGAACCACTGGCGCAGTTCCCACGACAGCTCGATCGCCGCATCGTTCGACGTGCCCGCAAAGGCCGAATAATAGGGCAGCGTCTTCAATTGCTCCCGGATCGCCGCTTTGATCGGGTCGCAGGAATAGCCCAGGTTCACGTTCCAAAGCCCCCCGACCCCATCAATGGTGCGATGGCCGTCGATGTCGGTGATGTGGCAGCCCTCGGCCCCGGTAATGATGACCGGCACATCCTTCTGCAGCTTTCCGGGATGCCCCATCGGGTGCCACATATGCCGCGCGTTGTTCTCTTTGAGAAAGTTGTCGTCCTTCATGGTGCGGCCTTTCCGGGGGGAGCGATGGGATCGCGCTAAAGTTTGACAGCAAGCCGGGAAGGCGACAATCGTTTTCGGCCCGCCAGACATGCGTGTCCTGACAGGGGTGTATTGACCATGTTTCAACGGTGAGGCGGCGGAGGCTCCATGACCGACAAGACCATCCTGATCGTCGGGACGTGGGACACCAAGGACGCCGAGCTTAGCTACATGGCCAGCTGCATTGCGGGGCAGGGCGGGGGCGTCCTGACGATGGATGTCAGTGTTCTGGGGGAACCCTCCGCGCCGTGCGATGTCTCCAAGTATCAGGTGGCTCAGGCGGCGGACAGTTCGATCCAGGCCGCGAGCGACTCCGGTGAAGAGAATACAGCCATGCAGATCATGGCGCTGGGGGCGTCCCGGCTGACCGCAGACCTCCACCAACAGGGGCGCATCGACGGTGTCGTCATCCTGGGCGGGACCATGGGCACCGACCTTGCGTTGGATGTCTGCCAGGCACTGCCGTTGGGCGTGCCGAAATACGTTGTCTCGACGGTCTCGTTCTCGCCGTTGATTCCACCGGACCGTCTGTCCTCGGACATCCAGATGATCCTCTGGGCAGGCGGCCTCTACGGCCTGAACTCGGTCTGCAAGGCATCGCTGTCCCAGGCGGCGGGTGCTGTCCTGGGCGCTGCCCGCGCTGTTGAGCGGCCCGCCATCGATCGGCCCGTAGTTGGCATGACCTCGCTTGGGTCGTCGTGCCTTTCCTACATGAAGCACCTCAAACCCGCGCTCGAGGACCGAGGGTTCGAGGTTGCGATCTTCCACGCCACCGGAATGGGCGGCATGGCCTTCGAGAACATCGCGGCAAAGGGCGGCTTTGCGTGCGTGATGGACTTCGCGCTGCCCGAGCTTGGCAACCTGATGGCGGGGTCGGTGGTTCATGCGGGTCCTGACCGGATGCTCGGCGCGGGACGTGCCGGCACCCCGCAGATGATCGCGCCGGGCTGTCTTGACCTGATCGACTTCGCGGGCTGGCAGGAGATCCCAGACCGATATCAGGATCGTCCGTTCCATGCCCACAACCGGCTGATCAAATCGTCGGGTCTGAACGCCGAGGAACGTCGCGAAACCGCGCGCGAGATCGCCCGCCGCATCGCCCCGTCAAAGACCCCCGTGCAGGTGTTCCTGCCGCTCGGTGGCATCGAGGAATGGGACAAGCCGGGAGAGCCCGCGCACGACCCAGCCGCGCAGGCCGCGTTCTTCGAAGAAATGCGCAAGGCAATCCCCGCCAATCGGTTGATTCAGGTCTCGGCGCACATCAACGACGAGGCGTTCGCCAGGTCGGTGCTGACGCTTTTCGACCGGTGGTGTGCAGATGGCCTGGTCGCGCCCGGCGTCGCCGCCTGACAGGGGTGTATTGACCTTTTGTTCACCAATGCCCGGGCGCGTTCTCAACCGCTCTCATATCCGGTTAATTGAAAATTACATGACGAAAATCACGAGCCACGTCACGCGGGATTTCACCCCCGTGTTCCGCATCTGTCCGGCGCGCCGAACGCGCCGAGAGATGCTAATCCAGGATCACCGCTGTCGCCTCGATCTCGACCTTGGCACGGTCTTCTAGAAGACCTGAAATCACGAACAGTGACATGGCCGGAAAGTGCCGCCCCAGCACATCGCGATAGACGGCGCCCAGCTCCTGTTGCCGGGCAACGTACTCCGACTTGTCGATCAGGAACCAGGTCAGGCGGACGATGTGTTCAGGCTTGCCGCCTGCTGCCTCGACCACGTCCACGATGTTGCGCAGAGCCTGCGCCACCTGGCCAATAAAGTCATCGGTTTCAAAGACTTGGTCGGCCGTCCAGCCGATCTGGCCACCGACATACAACGTCCGGCCGGTCGCCAGAACACCGTTCGCGTAGCCCTTCGCGGGCTTCCAGCCTTCTGGATGAATGACCTTATGCATGCGCGCCCTCCTTCAGTCGGAACCGCTGGATCTTGCCAGTCTGCGTCTTCGGCAGAGCCTTTGTGAAGACGACCCGGCGGGGATACTTGTACGGCGCGATGGTCGCCCTGACGTGGTCCTGCAACAGCTTGACCAGCACTTCGTGCGGAGCGATCCCGTCGCGCAGCACAACATGTGCCTCCACGATCTCTCCGCGCTCAAGATCTGGGGCGCCCACGACCGCGCATTCCGCCACATCCGGATGGCCCAGCAATGCCGCCTCGATCTCGGGACCGGCGATGTTGTAACCGGCCGAGACGATCATGTCGTCGTTGCGCGCAGCGAAATGGAAGGTCCCGGCCTCATCCTGCCAGAACGCGTCACCGGTCAGGTTCCAGCCGTCTTGGACATAACCAGCCTGGCGGTCGTCGGCCAGATAGCGGCATCCGGTCGGCCCGCGCACCGCCAGTCGTCCGACGGTCCCGCGTGGCAGCTCGGTCATCGTATCGTCCACAATTCTGGCCTCATAACCCGCCACCGGCCGCCCGGTGCAGGCGGGCGCATGATCGTCGAAACGGTTCGTCAGAAAGATGTGCAGCATCTCGGTCGCGCCGATACCATCCAGCATCGGCTTTCCGGTCTTGCGCATCCAGTCCTCGTAAACCGGCGCTGGCAGCGTCTCACCAGCCGATACGGCCGCGCGCAGCGAGGACAGATCCGCGCCCTCCTCCATCGCGGCCAGCATGGCGCGATAGGCGGTCGGGGCGGTGAAGCACACGGTTGCCCGATGGGTCTGAATGATCTCGACCATATTGGGTGGACTTGCCTGCTCCAGCAGACATGCGGTCGCGCCGAAGCGCAGCGGGAAGACCGCTAAACCGCCGAGACCAAACGTAAAAGCCAGAGGTGGCGACCCGACAAACACATCGTCCGGCGTGACGCCAAGCACCTCTCGCGCATAGCCGTCTGCGATGATCATCAGGTCGCGATGGAAGTGCATCGTCGCCTTGGGCGAGCCCGTCGTGCCCGACGTAAACCCGAGCAACGCGACATCGTCCTGGCCCGTCGGAACCGCTTCGAACGTGACAGGTTTGCCGAGTGCCAGCCGGTCCAGTTCGGCATCATGGTTGGCGGTGCCGTCAAAACCGATCACCTTGTCCAGGAACCGGCTGTCCTTGGCGCAGGCGACCAACTCGTCCATCAGCCGCGTGTCGCACAGCGCCATCGAAATTTCGGCCTTTTCAACGATCTTCGCCAATTCGCCCGCGCGCAGCATCGGCATCGTGTTGACCACGACGGCTCCGGCTTTGGTCGCGGCCAACCAGCACGCAACCATCGCCGGGTTGTTGGCGCTGCGGATCAGGACCCGGTTGCCGGGCACCACGCCATAATCCTCGACCAGGGTCCGGGCGATGCGGTTGGTCCAGTCGGTCAATTCCTTATAGGTGCGCTGGCGTCCATTGCCGATCAGCGCGATACGGTCGCCATGTCCTGAAGCGACCTGCTTGTCTGTAAGCTCGACTGCCGCGTTCAGGTGATCGGGATAGTCGAACCCGTCCAGAAGGAAATCGGGCCACTGGTCCTTCGGCGGCAGGTTGTCCCGGGCGAATGGGTCGACATGAGCAGAGGGGCCAAGCTCCACGGTCAAAGCTCCGTTCTGACGCGCCAGAGGTCGGGGAACAGCTCGACCTCGAGCATCTTCTTCAGATACCCGACGCCCGAGGATCCGCCTGTTCCGCGTTTCAACCCGATGACCCGTTCGACGGTCGTCACGTGGTTGAACCGCCAGCGTCGAAAATAGTCTTCCAGATCGACCAGTTTCTCGCCAAGGTCATAAAGGCTCCAGTGCGCTGTCGGATCCCGGTAAACGGTCGCCCATAGCGCAATGAGGTCTGGATCCGCCTGATGCGGTCGGGCGCGATCGCGTTCGACATGCGCCAAGGGCAGCTTGTGGCCGCGCCGCGCCGCGCAGTCTAGCGCCGCATCGTAGAGCGACGGTGCCGTAAGCTCGGCGGACAGTTGCGCATGGTCTTCCGCGCGATCACGATGCATCCGGACTTTGGAAAGGTCACGATTGCCCAGCAGAAACTCGATCAGCCGGTATTGCACGGATTGGAAGCCCGAACTCTGCCCCAACGCTTCGCGAAAGCTCGTGTAGTCGGACGGCGTCATGGTCCGCAGAACGTCCCACGCGCCGTTCAATTGCTCGAATATCCGGGCACAGCGGGTGATGCCTTTGAACGCCTTGGTAAGCCGGTCGTCACCGATGGCCGCACGAGCCGCACCCAATTCGTGCAGGATCAGCTTCATCCAAAGCTCCGAGGTTTGATGCTGGATGATAAACAGCATCTCGTCCGGCGCGTCGGACAGTGGGGCCTGAGCGTCGAGGACGCGATCCAGTCTAAGGTAGTCGCCGTAATCCATCTCCGGCATCTCTCACATGGTTCGGGTGCGCGCCACGGTTGGCGGAGGAGGGGGCGGGCGGGGGGGACGCCCCCTCAAACGGGGAGAGATAAAATAACATCGAAAACCGGTTTAAAATTCGCGACGCCGGGGCGGGAGGCGCGG
>JBHJIZ010000064.1:0-18801 GCA_050043005.1 Paracoccaceae bacterium | reverse complement strand
CCTCCTGAATGATCTTCCAGGCCTCTTCCGCAAGCTGCGCGGTCAGGTTCTCGACGTAGTAGGATCCAGCCAGCGGATCGACGACATTGGTGACGCCGGTCTCGTTCTGCAGGATCAACTGGGTATTCCGGGCGATCCGGGCCGAGAACTCTGTCGGCAGGGCGATCGCTTCGTCGAACGAGTTCGTGTGCAGCGATTGGGTGCCGCCCAGCACCGCCGACATTGCCTCGAAGGCCGTCCGCACGACGTTGTTATAGGGATCCTGTTCCTGCAACGATACGCCCGAGGTCTGACAGTGCGTCCGCAGCATCAGGCTTTGCGGCTTCTTGGCGTCGAAGCCTTCCATGATCCGGTGCCACAGCAGCCGCGCCGCGCGCAGCTTTGCCGCTTCCATGAAGAAGTTCATGCCGATGCAGAAAAAGAAGCTCAGGCGCGGTGCGAAGGCATCCACCTCCATGCCTGCGTCGATTGCCGCCTTCACGTATTCCTTGCCGTCGGCCAGCGTGAACGCGAGTTCCTGCACCAGGTTCGCGCCTGCCTCCTGCATGTGGTAACCGCTAATCGAGATCGAGTTGAACTTCGGCATCTCGGCGGCGGTGTAGCCAATGATGTCCGACACGATCCGCATCGACGGCTCTGGCGGGTAGATGTAGGTGTTGCGGACCATGAACTCCTTCAGAATGTCGTTCTGAATGGTTCCTGAAAGCTTGTCGCGGCTGACGCCCTGTTCCTCGCCCGCGACGATGAACGAGGCCAGCACCGGGATCACCGCGCCGTTCATGGTCATCGAAACCGAAACCTGATCCAGCGGAATGCCGTCGAACAGGATTTTCATATCTTCGACCGAGTCGATCGCGACACCGGCCTTGCCGACATCGCCGACGACACGCGGATGGTCGGAATCGTATCCCCGGTGCGTCGCCAGATCGAAGGCGACAGAGCAACCCTGCTGACCGGCCGCCAGCGCCTTGCGATAGAATGCGTTCGATTCCTCGGCGGTCGAGAAGCCCGCATACTGGCGGATCGTCCAGGGGCGGCCTGCGTACATCGTCGCTTTCGGGCCGCGCAGGAATGGAGCGGCGCCCGGCACGGTGCCCAGATGATCGACGCCTTGCAGGTCGTCTTCCGTGTAGACCGGTTTGACCGCAATGCCCTCGGGCGTTTCCCAGGTCAGATCGCTGATCGGACGCCCGCGCAGTTCCTTTTCCGCCAGCGCTTTCCAGGTCTCGATCTTGTCGGTCATCGCCCTATCTCCGTGCATTCGGATGCAGTAAGGGCCACGTTACACCCAATGAACGCCATTCGGAACATTGCCGCAGCGATCTTTCTGACCGCATCGACCGTCTCGGCGGAGGATCTGACCAAATATGCGTGGGAGGCGCGCCCGATCCTGGTCTTTGCGCTGCCGGATGACCCGAGGCTCGAGCAGCAACTTGCTATGTTCGAGCGTGCCAATGCGGAGCTGGAGGATCGTCAAAACGTGGTGATCGTCGATACCGATCCGGGCTCCGACCTGCGCGCGCGCTTTGGGCCAGCTGATTTTTCCGTCATTCTGATCGGGAAGGATACGGGCGAGAAATTTCGCCGCGATGGTTTGGTCGACCCCTCCGAATTGAACGATCTGATCGACTCGATGCCGATGCGGCAGCAAGAGATGCGAGGCGTCGATTGAGCGATGCCATTCCGGGCGATCTTCGACACGAACGTGTACGTGGGCGCGGGTTTCAATCCAAACAGCGCGTCGGCCACGCTCATCGACGCTGCTCGTGCGGCGCGGATCACTCTGGTCTGGGATGCACCCACGCGGGAAGAGACGCGCCAGATCCTGACCAAGATCCCAAGGCTGTCGTGGGACGCTGTTGAAGATATCTTCGCACCGGAGGAAGAGTGGACAGGAGGTATCGATCTGGCTGCGGTGTCTTACGTTGAAGATCCTGAGGACCGGAAGTTCGCCGCACTTTCAATCGCCAGCGGTGCGACCCTGATCAGTTCCGACAGCGATCTGCTTGACCACGCGGACCGGTTAAATGTTATGAATCCAGGTGCTTACCTCAGCGTCCTGAACGAACAGAGCTGAATCTGGCGGGCCGCTTCCGGGTGTTCGTTGCAGCTTAGCGCGAGATTGACTATATATTGATCAGACGGATGTAAGTGTGGAGACAGTCCGCACCCGCCAAGGAGGGGCCGATGGTTGACCAGAAGACCTCAGAACCACCGATCCAAGGCCGCACGGGGCCAGATCCGGGCTATTGAGCCCGCTCGCCCTGTTTGATTGATGCCGCCAGCACGTCCCGTGCAATGCGGCCCATGCGTTTCGATTCCATCTTCATATCGATGAAGTCACCATAGATCGCGGCGCGCCGGTCGGGTGAGATCATGGCGTAACGCTCTGAGCGGATGTCGTCTGCCAGTGCAGCGACACTGATAACCTGAGAATAGTAGAGCGTGACGGGCTCGACCACATCACCCGGCAGAATCGAGATGTCCGACAGCAAGGCCTCGAAGATCGTCGTGTGTGTGGCAGACGGGACCATCACAAGGAAATCGGGGTCGGCGCGCATCCGCGCGACCATGTCCGCCTTGTGTTCCGTCAGATTGACAAGTTCCAGCTGATGCACGTGGGCGGCGACCTCGGCGTGAAGGGCGCGTTGCAGATCCAGCGAGTTCTGCCGGCGCAGGCGCCGTGCTCCCGAGCTTTCCCGCATGTACCCGATCAGCCAACCCGACGCGACGACGATCGCACCGATCAGAGCGGAGAGAACCCGCTCGTCCATTCGGTCACTCGAATTCCATGATCACGTCGTCGACGGCCAACGAATCGCCCGCCTTGGCATTGATCTTCTTGACCACGAGCTTCTTTTCGGACCGCAGCACGTTTTCCATCTTCATGGCCTCGACCGTGGCCAGCGCCTGACCGTCCTGCACCTCCTGGCCTTCCGCGACGGCGATCGAGACCACCAGCCCCGGCATCGGGCAGAGCAACATCTTCGAGGTATCGGGCGGCAACTTCTCTGGCATCAGTGCTGCCAGTTCGGCGGCGCGGGGTAATCGGACCTTCACGTCGAGGTCGGCGCCGCGGTACCGCACGCGGAACCCGCTGGTGATCGGGTCTACTTTCACCGAGGTTCGAACGCCATCGATCATCGCGGTCGTCAGCGTATCGCCCGGCGTCCAGTTGCCTTCGACCACCATGGTCTGCCCGTCATCGAAGGTAACCTCGACGGCACCCTGTCCTTGGATCAGAATCTGCGGCTTGAGCGGATCGAGACCCTTGGATGTCAGGCTCAGTTCGGTGCCTTCCTCGGTCGTGACATGGCCCGTGATCGTACGCTGGGTCGAGACATCGAACGCCTTGCCATCGATCGAGACGACCCAGTCCGTCCCCGCAGCCTGTTCGCGGCGCGAGATCTTGCCGCTGATCCGCCCATTTCGACGGGCGGTGACCAATTGCATCGCAGCAGCTCCGGCGGCGAGGCGTTTGACAGCCGCCTCATCGATCGAGGCGCCCTCAAAACCGTCCGGGTATTCCTCGGCGATGAAAGCCGTCGAGATGTTGCCCGAGATAAAGCGCGGGTGGTCGTAGACCGCCGACAGGAAGGGCAGGTTGTGACCGATGCCTTCGACTTCGAACTCGTCCAGCGCCGTGCGCATGGTGTCGCTCGCGCTGTCGCGGTCTGGACCCCAGGAGCACAGCTTGGCGATCATCGGATCGTAGTACATGCTGATCTCGCCGCCCTCGTAGACGCCGGTATCGTTGCGCACGACGGTTTCCGAGGGTTGCACGCCCGGCTGATAGTCGGGTGTTTCAGCAGGAGGCCGATAGCGCGTAAGACGTCCGATCGAGGGCAGGAAATTGCGGTACGGATCCTCGGCATAAAGGAGCGCTTCAAGCGCCCAGCCCGTCAGTTTCACATCATCCTGGGTGAGGCTCAGGGTTTCACCTGCGGCGACCCGGATCATATGCTCGCCCAGATCCTGCCCGGTGATCAGCTCGGACACCGGATGCTCGACCTGCAATCTGGTATTCATTTCAAGGAAATAGAAGTTGCGGTCACCATCGACGATGAACTCGACCGTGCCAGCCGAACAGTAATCCACCGCCTTGGCCAGTGCCACGGACTGTTCGCCCATCGCCTTGCGGGTTGCCTCGTCCAGGAACGGCGAGGGGGCTTCCTCGATCACCTTCTGGTTTCGCCGCTGGATCGAGCACTCGCGCTCGCCCAGATAGATGCAGTTGCCATGCTGGTCGCCGAGCACCTGGATCTCGATGTGGCGCGGCTGCGTGACGAACTTCTCAATGAAAATGCGGTCGTCGCCAAAGCTCGCGGCGGCCTCATTCTTCGAGGACTGGAAGCCTTCTCGGGCCTCGTCGTCATTCCAAGCGATGCGCATGCCCTTGCCGCCACCACCGGCGCTGGCCTTGATCATCACCGGATAGCCGACATCGTTCGCGATCTTGACGGCCTCCTCGGCGTCCTCGATCAGGCCCATGTATCCCGGCACGGTCGAAACACCGGCCTCGGATGCCAGTTTCTTCGACGTAATCTTGTCGCCCATCGCCTCGATCGCGCGCTTTGGCGGACCGATGAAGGCGACACCGGCGGCGTCGAGGGCTTCGGCAAACTCGGCGCGCTCGGACAGGAAACCATAGCCCGGATGGACCGCCTGGGCGCCACTGGCCTTGATGGCCGCCATGATCTTGTCGATCACGATGTAGGACTGGTTGGCCTGAGGCTGGCCGATGTGGATCGCCTCGTCCGCCATGTCGACATGAAGGGCATTGCGATCAGCGTCCGAATAAACCGCGACGGTCTGAATGCCCATCCGCCGCGCGGTCTTGCTCACGCGGCAGGCGCTCTCACCCCGATTCGCGCTCAGGATCTTGTCGAACATGGCCCTCTCCATCCCCGGCGCGGCGCGCATGGGCGACCCAGCGCGCGCGGTTCTCTGCGCTGTCGAGGACATGAGCAATCCGATCTGCGAGATAGGCGCCATGCCCCGAGCGTGTCTTCAACGTTCCGCCTGCGCGCATAACGGTTCGATGACCATCCGTCGAGCCCTGAACGAGGGGCACGAAGCCGCGCGTGGTGCGGCAGGCGCGCCAAATATCCTGCCGGATCTGGTGGGCGAGGCGGATCAGGGCTTTTCGAGGGAACACGCCGGGTAGAGTGTGATCGGCGGCGACATCCCAGACCGGCTGGTGGTTCCGCGCACGCAGCAGCAGGCCGTCTTCGAGATCATCAATGCGCCAGCGGGTCATGCCGCTGGCGCATACACGCTTTAAACACGTTACTCAAGCAACTGGGAACGCTCAGTTTCTACGATAGATAGGCTCGCCCAGATCGAAGTCGTCGGCATCGGTCAGGGCACCTGCCGCGGCGCCAATGGCACCGCCAACAATGACGCCGGACGCCAGGTCGCGTTCTGCGACGCCTGCGGCGAGGGCACCCGCCGCCGCGCCGAGCGCGCCACCTGTAACAGCGCGATCCGTCTGGTTCGTACCACAGGCCGCCAAAAGCCCAGCGAGTGTCAGTGCAACAATAGTCCCACGCATCCTGCGTCTCCTTTTGTGTTGTTTCGCAGGGTGTTACGTGGAGGTGAGCAGGTTCCGTCGCACACGGAACCGTGATCGCTGTCAGTCTTCCTCGTCAGGCAGCAGGACCATGATGCGCCAGGCCAGCCCAACCATGCCAAACGTGATGCCAAAGAAGAACAGCATCATGAAAAACGCCAACGCCCCGTGCTGCGAGTTCGCGATCAACGTGCCGATCTGCGCGATGTCGAGGTGCTTCATGATCAGCAGGATGACCCAGCCCGCGATGATGCCCTCGGCCGCGCCGAGAGCAACGTAGCGTATCAATCTGTAGGGATCGTTGTGCTCTTTCATGCGCTGTCCGGTCGTCTGGCGACGCAATCGATTTCGACCAATGCGCCGACTGCCAATGCCGTGACGCCGACGGTCGTGCGCGCCGGGCGCCTGTCTTCTGGGAAATAGCTTTGATAGGTCTGGTTAAAAGTCTGATAATCGCGCTCGAACTCGGTGAGGTAGCAGCGGCATTGCAACACGTTCTCAAGGTCCAGCCCTAATCCATTGAGAACGATGCGCAAATTCTCGATGACGCGGTGTGTCTGCGCCGCGATCCCGTCAGGCAGCGGATCGTCGGGAGCTTGTGGATCCGTTGGCATCTGCCCGGTCAACAAAACCCAGCCATCGCTTTCGACAGCATGGCTGAACGGGGCGACGGGGCGTGGCCCACCGGTGATCATGTGGAAATCGGGCATGTTCGGTCCTTACGTGCGACGCAGGCATAAGTATCTTGCACTGGGAACGCGTCCTTTCGCCATCGGAAGTTTGGCCTTTGCGGCAGGGGATTTCGTTGAGGATTCGCCACAGGATAAAAATCACGCAATTCTTCATTAACTGGATATCCGTCCGGTATTTGCCTGTCGCCCGCGTCCTACATCTCTCGCCCGGCGGCATACTCTGCCCAGCGAATTTTCGCCGTCGCGCCAAGCCAGGCGAGCGGGGCAGGCGGCAGCCGGGCCGGGGTCGCCGTGCCGGACATGAATCGAAGCACATCGCTGTCGTGCCCGAGCGCGAGATCGGCGGCGGCCATTCCCGCCAGCGTACCCTTCGCCGTGCCAAGCCCGTTCTGGCAGCAGGCGGCGATCAGGCCGGGCGCGGTCTCGCCAAAGGCTGGCGCGTCATTGCGCGACAGGCAGAGCCGCCCGCCCCAGCGGTACTCCATCGTGACGTTCGCCAGCATCGGGAATCGCGCCGTGAAGGCCCTGTCATGGCTGTGCGCCACGGCGTCGATCCGGGTCCGGTCGACCTCCATGGACGGGTTATAGGTGAACCGGTTGCGCACAACGATCCGGTCACCGCCGATGCCTGAGATCCGGCGCACCGTCGTGCCCATCGGATCGGCGGGCGTTGCCGACCAGGAGGGCTCGCCCCCCAGTCGGTTCACCTCATCCGCCGCCAGGGCCCGTGTCATCGAGGCGTAGGTAAAGACGTGCGCGAGGCGCCCCTGGAAAAGCCCAAAGCTTTCGGCGTGGCCGTTCACGGCGAGAACGACTTTCCCGGCGGTCACGGAGCCCGCGGGCGTGGCCGCCCGCCAGCCGGTACCGTCGGCGTCGAGTGCAGTGACCGGAGAGCCTTCGCAGATGTGCACGCGGTTCGAGCGCAGTCCGCCCGCGAGGCCACGGACGAACATCGCGGGTTGGATGATTGCGGCATTCGGCGTGTAAAGCCCGCCCCGATAGTAGTCGATGCCTGTGATCGTTCGCATCGTCTCGGCGTCATAGATGTCGTAGGGCTCATCGAGTGCTGACAGGTGCCGTGCGTAGTCCGTATTGTGTGTCAGACCGCGTGCGCTGGCGGCGGCGTTGATCTTGCCGGAGCGCTGGATCGCCTCGTCCGGCAGGCCAAAGGCTTCGGCGGTCTCCAGCGCGAAGTCGATCGCGGCCCGGTTGGCACTGATCTGTGCGCGGTCCTTGTCCAGCGCGCCGCCATAATTGTCGGATGCAAGGTCATGCGGCAGGTCGATCATGAAGCCGGAGTTGCGCCCGGCCGGTCCTTCGCCCACGCGCACCGCGTCAAGGACGACGATCCGAGCTTTGGGCGCGCCCAGGGACAGGCGCCGCGCGGCTGCCAGACCAGCAAATCCCGCCCCGATCACCAGGAAGTCGGCCTGCATGTCGCCATCCACCGGCGTTGGCGGCTCAAGCTCGGGCAGGATCGCGCTCCACGCCGCTGGGCCCGGATCGCGCGGGAGTTTGGTCACCTTCATGGCCGGCTCCGCTTTGCCGTGCGGCCACCGATCTTGCGGCGAAACTCGGCAGGATCGCCGAGGCTTTCGATGAGACTCTCGTTCACCGCGGTGTCGATCCATCCGGGGCGACCGCACTCCAGCGCACCCTGGCCGCGCCCAAGACCAGCGCGTTCTCTCCCACCAGATCGCTCATGGGAACGAGACCAGGAAGAGTGCGGCGCCGTCGGGGTCGTAGATCAGACGGGCAGGGCGGTCGCATAGTTCGACCGGCTGGCAACCTGTTCCACCCGCTGCGATTGTGGTGTCCGCGGCGGCGTCGAGGTCGTCCACAGCGAAGAAGATGCCCCAGTACTGTTCCTTACCCCGGATCTCGTCCGGTTGCTGGTAGGCGAAGCACACCCGGTCACCCGCGGCTGTCGCGATCTGCCACGCGTCGCCGCCGACGCTGCGATAGGTCCAGCCGAACAAGGCTTGGTAGAACGGTTGGACGGCAGAGAGGTCCGAGCAGAAGTATGCATGTCCCGCGCGCGTGCCGTGGCCGGACGGCGCGGGTGGGCGCAATCCGCCGTGCACGGTGAATCCTGCGCCGAGAGGATCCCGGATCAGTGCGTAAGCTGGGTCTTCGAGTTCGATACGTGCGCCGAGATCCCGTGCCTGGGCAACGGTGGCGGCAACGTCGTTGACCGAGACATAGGACATCCAGAACGACGGCATCCCGATCTGCTGCAACTTCTGCGGCATGACGAAGATCGCACCGACCTGGTGGTCGCCGATCTGGGCGTACTCGTAGTCCCCTGCACCGTCGAACCGCCAGTCGAACAGACGGTTGTAAAACGCCTTGGTGACTTGCGGGCGGAAGGTGCTGAGGTCACACCACGTGAAGTTTGGCTCAGTACTCATTGTTCAGCGCATCGGCCGCCGGTATCTCACGCTCGCGCCGGGCGATGTAGTCGCGAAGGGCTTCGTCCTTTGCCGGGTCGAGCTTGGGTTCTTCATAGGCGTTCAGCAGGGCCTTGGCCTTGGTCAGCGCGCGCTCGGTGATCTCGACCGAGCCTTCGGCGACCCATTGCTCGATCGAGTTGTTGTCGAACATCTCGGGCATGAAGAACGCCCGTTGGAAGTTGGCCTGCGTGTGCGGGTGGCCGAGATAGTGTCCGCCGGGACCGATTTCGCCCACAGCGGCCAGAGCCTCGTCGAAGTCGTCCCAGCGCACGCCCTCGGCCATGCGGTAAGCCATGGCGCATTGTTCGGCGTCGACGATGAACTTGGCGGTGGAACAGTGCATCCCGGCCTCGTTCCAGCCTGCCGAGTGCCAGACATAGTTGGCGCCTGCCAGCATGACCGCCATCAGGGTCGTGGCGGATTCGTAGCCTGCCTGTGCGTCGAAGGTCTTGGCCCCGCCCAGCGTGTTCGAGGTACGCCAGGGCACACCGTAGTAGCGCGCCATCTGGCCGATCATGAAGTTCATCAGGCTGATCTCGGGCGTGCCGGCCATCGGGGCACCGGATTTCATCGAAACCGTGCTGAGGTAGTGGCCGTAGATCGCCGGGCAGCCCTTGCGGATGACCTGGGTATAGGCGAGCGCGGAGAGTGCTTCGGCATTAAGCTGCGCCACGGCGGGTGCGGTCGAGGCAGGCGTGTTTGCCCCGCCCAGCACGAAGGGCGAGCAGAGCACCGGCTGGTTGCGGCGGCAGAACGCGCGCATCGCGCCCAGCATGACCTCATCCCAGACGAGTGGGCTGTTGCCGTTGCAGTTGCCGGTCGTGACAGGATGGGTTTCCAGGTACTCTTCGCCGAACAGGATGGCGCACATGTCCATGACGTCCTTGGCGTTCTTCGGAGAGGTCGTCATCCCCATGAATGTCTTGTCCGAGTGCTTCATCGAGGAATAGGTGATGCGCAAATGGCGTTGGCTGATCGGATGGTCGTAAGGCTCGACAATGTGGTGCGCGCTTGAGTGCAGCGCGGGCAGCATGTGGCTGAGCTTGTGGAAGTTGGCGAGGTCTTCCAGCGTCGGATTGCGGCGCTCGTCGTTCAGATCGCGCAGGTATGGCGCGCCCGTCATTGGCACGAAAATCGAATGGTCCTGTCCGAACGGCAGATTGTTGGCGGGGTTTCGCGCGTGATAGGTGAAGGTTTCGGGGATCGTGGCGATCAGCTCGCGGATAAGGCCGCGGTCGAAGTGGATGCGGTCACCGTCCCGGATGTCGGCCCCCGCCTTGCGCCAGTCCTCGACGGCGATGGGATCGCGAAAGACGACGCCGACGTTCTCGAGGATGTCCATCGAGGCGGCATCGATCTTCTCGACCTGCTCCGGCGTCATCGGCTCGGTCAAGGGCAAGCGCCGCTTCAGTGCGGGGAGCATGTGGGTGTCCACCGCGGTCCGCAGTTCCCGACGTGACCCACGCCCGCCCCGACGGGTGCGTTTTTCTTCAATGACGGCGGTCACTTTGTTTCTCCATCCGTGATCGCACGGATGTCTTCGGATCGAACCAATTCTCCGTTGATGTATCGAACACCTAAGCTGACCACGGCGGTAAAAGCGCCGTTCAGATTTACGTCTTCGCTTCTCGCAGAGGCGAACGAGCTTGCCATGGAACTTCGAACGGCGAGGGCGCGCAGATCAGTGATCGTGATCTCCGCCTGATGTAGGAGCGCTATCATGTTTCTAAGCGCTCCCGAGTGGTTCGCGGGTAACGTCGTTTCATACGTCTGATCGACCGATACGAACATTTGAAAAGAAATTTGGTCGATGCCGGGTTCCAAGCCTTCATTGACGAGCAGCAGCTGCGCAAGTTCAGGCACTGCCTCAGCGAGTAACAACATGCGTGCTGAGGTTTCGTCGTAATTTTGGTTCTGCTGCAGCAGAGCATTTATGACCTGGCGCAACTCTTCGCGTGAAGCGCTTAACTCAATCATCCCAGATCGTCCCCGTCTGCCGGGTCGGTCAGGTCAACCCAGATGGTTTTCAACTCAGTATACTGGTCGTGTGCGTGGACCCCGTTGTCCCGTCCGCCGAAACCGGATTGCTTGTATCCGCCGAACGGGGTCGAGATATCGCCCTCGCCATAGCAGTTGACCGTCACGGTGCCTGCCCTGATGGCGCGTGCCGCACGGATCGCCTGCCGTCCGTTGGCGCTGAAGACCGAGGCTGTAAGGCCATAGTCCGTGTCGTTGGCGACGGCGATGGCTTCCTCGGTCGAGGCGACTTCGATCACTGTGAGGACCGGGCCGAAGATCTCCTCGCGGGCCAGTTTGTCGCCGGGTTTGGCCTCGTAGATCGTCGGCGGAACGAAGGGGCCATCAGCCTTGCCCCCGACAACGGCACCCTTTTTCAGATAAGACTTCACCTTCTTCAGGTGGTCCGCATCGATCAGCGCACCCAGCGATGTCACCGGGTCCAGCGGGTCACCGACGCGCCAGAGTTTCACGCGGGCAAGGATGCGGTCCATCAGGTCTGCCTTGACCGCCTTGTGGACGATCAGGCGCGACGCAGCGGAGCAATTCTCGCCCATGTTCCAGAAGGCGGCGTTGACGACGTGCTCGGCCACCAGATCCAGATGCTCTGCGTCCTGCAACACGACGGCGGGGTTTTTGCCGCCGCATTCCAGCACGACTTTCTTGAGGTTCGAATCCGCCGCGTAGCGTAGGAAGCGCCGTCCGGTTTCCGTCGAGCCGGTGAAGCTGATCATGTCGACAGCGGGGTGTTTCCCCAACGGCTCACCCACCGAGGGGCCATCGCCTGGAAGAACCTGAAGAACGCCGCGCGGGATGCCTGCCTCGTGCGCCAGTTCGGCGACACGCAGGGCGGTCATCGAGGTTTGCTCCGCCGGTTTGACGATCACGGAACATCCTGCGGCCAGCGCCGGGCCGATCTTCCAGGCCAGCATCAGGATCGGGAAGTTCCAGGGCAGCACCGCGCCGACGACACCGATGGGTTCGCGCACGATCATCGCAACCGCGTCTTCCCCGGTGGGTGCGGTCTGGTCATAAATCTTGTCGATCGCTTCGGCATGCCAGCGGATCGTGTTGATCGCCTCGGGCACGTCGATGCCCTCGCAATCAGCGATGGGTTTGCCGGACTCAAGGCTCTCCATCACGGACAGTTCGTGGCGGTTGCGGTGTATCAGCTTGGCAAGCTCGCGCAGGATTTCCTTGCGCTCGGAGGGGTGCAGTTTCGCCCACGCGCCGCTGTCGAAGGCTTCTCGTGCCTTACCGACGGCGAAATTCACATCCGTCGCGTTGCAGGCCGCGATGTCGGCCAGTTTCTCGCCCGTGGCTGGGTTCAGCGTGGTGAGTTTGGCGCCTTTGCCCTTGCGGAATTTGCCGTCGACAAAGGCCGCGCGCGGCAGGTCCAGCGATGCGGCGATGGCTGCATATTCCTCGCGGGTCAGCAGGTCGGGATCTGAAGCGCTCATTTGCCTGCCCCCTTGGTGTTGTGGCTGCGTTCGATGGCGTCGATCGTGGTATTCATCACCTGCACGACCTGATCGAAGTCGCGCTTCTCGTCCGGGTTCAGACCCATCAAGGGTCGCCTTGGCGGACCGCATTCGATGCCGCGTCCCGTCATGCCGTACTTGATGCACTGGACGAACTTGCCGCCCTGTTCGAGCACGCGCATCAGCGGTAGCATGGCCGTCATGATCGCGCGGCCCTTGTCGAAGTTTTTCTCGACAACGCAGGCGCGGTACATCGCCAGATGCGCTTCCGGTGCGAAGTTCGAGCCGGCACAGGTCCATGACGTGGCGCCCCAGGCGAAGAACTCCAACGCCTGGTCATCCATTCCGCAGCTCAGCACGATGTGCGGATAATCGCGCGCCAGCATGTGCAGGCGGTTGGGATCGCCCGAGCTCTCCTTGATCGATTTGAAGTTCGGCGAGCGGCCAAGGCGGTCCAGCGTGTCCTCGTCCATGTTGACCGACATGCGACCGGGATAGTTGTAGAGCAGCACCGGCAGGTCGGCGGCGCGATCGATGGCAAGCGCATGCAAGGCGATCTCGCGGCCCGTGGGATAGGCGTAGGGCGGCGTGGTGATCAGGATCGCATCGGCGCCGATCTCGCGGGCGGCTTTCGCGTATTCGATGGAATCCTCGGTCCGGATCGCGCCGGTGCCGACGATCAGCGGCAGACGCTTCGCCGTCACATCGCGGGCGAGCTTCATCAGCTCGAACCGCTCCTCTGCCGTCTGGGCGTAGTATTCACCGGTCGTGCCGGCGACCAGCGCCGCATTGATGCCTGCATCGATCAGGAACTCCAGCACCTCGGCGAATTTCTCGCGATCGATGGAGTGGTCCGCGTGATGCGGCGTCACCACGGGCGTGATGATGCCCTCAAACTGCATTGCGCTTCTCCGAGAGTTGGATGACGTCGATGGGGAGCGGGTCGGGCCGCACGAAGCGTTCCATCCGGTCGCGTGACAGGGTCCAGTGGTCCAGCGTCAGCTCGACCATCACACCGCTTTCGCCTGCTTCCAGTGCCGCGATCATCGCATCGTGCGGTTCCGAGGCCCGGCGTACGGCGAGCGACTCGGCCACCGAGGCCGGGCGATAGACCACCTGGCCAAGCCGGGAGTGGTCGATAAGCAGCCGGATCAGGCTGGGCGTCAGATAGGCATTGCCCGCCATTTCGCCGATCAGTTCGTGAAAGCGATGGTTTCGCAGGGCCATCTCGCCACCATCATTGGCACCCACGGCTGCAGCGAAGCTGAACTGCACGTCTTTCAGGCTGTCCAGTTGCGCCGTGGTCCGGTTCCCTGCCGCCAGCCGCGCGACGCTGGAATAGATCAGAGGCGCGGTCTGGAAGAAGGTGCGCAGCGTGCCGAGATCCATCGACGCGACCTTGGCGCCGCGGTTTTCGGACAACTCGACATAGCCTTCGCCAGCAAGCCTTTGGAGCACCTCGCGCAATGGGGTGCGCGAGACGCCATACGCCTCGGAGAGTGCTGTCTCGTCCAGATCGGTGCCGGGCGCGATCTCGGTCGCCAGAATGCGGCGGCGCAGATCGTGCAGGCACTGGAGCTTGGGTGTCGGTTTCATGCGTTGCACCGTGATTGTATGCAAGATGCATACATCAAGAATTATGAGCGCTGTCAATCAGGTTTCTGTGGTGGTGGTCGCTGGCCTGTTCTCTGACTGTGCGGTAAGGTCTGCTCAACGCAACGGGAGGGCTTCATGAGCTACACGCTGGATGAGATGGCGGAGGCGCTGCGCGCCGTGCTGGCAAGCGGTTCGGCGGAAGCGGGCTCGGCCGAGCTTTGCAGTATTGTCAGCCGGGCACTGAATGACGATGCCTTTGTCGCGCAGCACCTGCCGGACCGGGCCGAGGGCGAGCACCCGCGCGCGGTGCTGTTCGAAGACCCCGATCTTGGGTTCTGCATATGCGGGCACGTCTACGTCGGTGCTGCGGAATCCGGGCCGCACGACCACGGATCGAGCTGGGCGATCTATGGTCAGGCGAGCGGCGAGACCGAGATGACCGACTGGACGATCACCGAGCCAGGAACGGGCGATGCCGCGTCCAAGGTTGTGCCCGCGCGGACATACACGCTGACACGCGGCGATGCGCACTTCTACGGCGTCGGCGTGGTTCACTCGCCAAAGCGGGTTGCATCCACGCGGTTGGTCCGGGTCGAGGGTGCGAACCTAGACCACGTTCAAAGATCCAACATCGAGGCCGCCTGACCGCCGTCAGATCCGGAAAACCGCCCGCTCATCCGCATCGAGTTGATCCACCAGAGCGATCTCCCAGGCGAGGTATTGGCGCGAGGCATCCAGGTTGCCCGCGTGCCGTCCATGCGTGAATGACAGGAAATCGATGCGCTCGGCGTCGGTCGGGATGTCTGGCGTGGTGATGAGGTTCAACCCCGCCTCGGCCCACTGGTCGGACCCGCCCGCGAGCAGCGTGGCCTCGGTGCAACCGCGTTCGCGCAGATCCAGTGCTGCGAGTTGAGCAATCTCTGGTGAGTCGGCGATGAGCACTGTCGGGTCGGACCTGTCAGGCAGGACAGGGCGTTTCGTCCAGATCGCGCCGTCGATGTGACCGGCGCGATAGTCGGTCGAAGATCTGAGATCCAGCATCCGAACCTCGGTCAGGCGGGACGCAAGGTCTTGCGCCGTGATGGCCGGCAGGGCGGGCAGACCGGACGTGAGTTGTCCTGTGCTCGCTTGAACGCCCGCGAGTGCGTCGATCCCGACTGCCAGAGTATATGCCATGTGACCGAGCCGCCGAAGCCACGCGGCAACCACAGGTGCGCGGACGCTTTCGGTGTCGAGCACCACGATCCGTGCGCTGCGGACGCCAATCCACTGGTCCGTTGCCTGGACAAGTTGCCCGCCCGGCGCGTGGCCGACGCCGTGGCGCGCCAGAACGGCACGGCGGGTCTCCGGGTCGTTCGCCCGTTCCTCGGCCGTGCGCACATCCAGCAGATAAGTTGTCCGGGTTTGGTCCGTCAGCCATCCGGAAAGTGTCTCAGGCGTGACGGTCTCGACACCGTGCAGTGCGGCAAGATCCGATGCCTTGGCGCGTTCTTCAGCGGGTTCGGCCGGGACGCCCGGCAGTGTTCCGCTCGCCCCGCGCTCCAATTCGAGCCCGGCAAGGACCCAGCCTTGCGTGCCGTTCTCCATGGCGAAGACCGGGTTCGGCACGCCCATGTCGATCAGCGTCTGCGCCCCGATGATCGACCGGGTGCGCCCGGCGCAATTGACAATGATCGTCGTTTCCGGGTTCGGTGCGAATTCTCCGACGCGCAGGGCAAGCTCTCCGTTCGGGCAGCATTCGGCACCCGGGATGTTCATCTTGGCGAATTCCTCCAACGGGCGGCCGTCGACGATGACCATGTCCGCGCCCCGGGCGCTGCGCTCGGCGATCTCGGCGGCGGGCAGGCGCGGCGTGTCGGCGGCGTGTTCGACCAGTTCGCCGAAGGCTTTGGAGGGTACGTTCACCCCCTCGTAAAGCGTATGACCGGCAGCCTGCCAGGACCCGACGCCACCCTCCAGGACAGCAACATGTCCGTATCCCATGCTTTCGGCCCGCGCGGCGGCCTTTGCGGCGATGCCATCGCCGTTGTCGCACAACACCACGCGAACGGACGGATTCGGCACGAGGCGGGGCAGGTCGATCTCGAACCGGCTGTAGGGCAGCGGGGCGGAGAACAGGATGTGGCCGAGGACCATCTGACCGACCTCGCGGACGTCCAGCAGAGCAAGCTCGCCACCGCCGTAGAGCCATTGTCGAAGAGTCTTCGCGTCGATCGTCTGGGCCATGCTTCCCTCCCGCCGTTGTTGTGACATCCTTAGCGGAGAAGCGGCAAACGGAGAAGCGCGGGACTCGGGGCCCCGCGCCATCGTGAGGATTTTCGTCGAAGTTACAGCCGGTCCTTCAGTGCTATGATCCGCTCGGCGATCGCCTTGCCGTATTCCTCCAACGCGAAGTGGCCGGTGTCGAGCATGTGGAACTCCAGATCCCTTAAGTCACGTTTGTAGGGGTGCGCGCCTTCTTCCGGGAAGATCGGGTCGTTCTTGCCCCACATCAGCAGTGCCGGCGGCTGGTGTTCGCGGAAGAGCCTTTGCCAGATCGGGTAGCGCCCGGGGTTCGTGCCGTAATCCAGGAACAGTGCAAGCTGGATCTCGTGGTTGCCCGGCCGGTCGAGCCCGTATTGCACATGGGAATAGTTATCGGCGCTGACCCGCTCGGGGAACTGCATACCTGTCTGATACTGCCATTTCGTGCCTTCGATGCCGAGGAACCCGCGCAAAGGTGCGGCGTTCTCTTCGGATGGATCGGCCCAATAGGCGCGCAGCGGATCCCAGAATTCGCGCAGACCTTCTTCATAGGCATTGCCGTTCTGGATCACGAAGGCCGAGATCCGCTGAGGGTCCGCCTCGAACATCCGGAAGCCCACCGGTGCGCCGTAATCCATCAGGTAGACGGCGTGCTTGTCCACGCCCTTGCGGTCGATCAGTTCGGTCATCATCGCCGCGATGGTGTCGAAGGTGTAGTCGAATTCATCGACCAGCGGCATGTCTGACGCGCCGTACCCGGGTTAGTCGGGGGCGATCACGTGACAGTCGTTGGCGATCATCGGGCTCAGGTCGCGGAACATGTGCCTCGACGTCGGGAAGCCGTGCAGCAGCAGGATGGTCGGGTTCGCCGGGTCTCCCGCCTCGCGATAGGCGATCTTCACGCCGTCGATGACTTCGCTGCGGTACTTGACCAGCGTGTGGTCCTGGGCGGTCGCGACGTCCTCGGCCAGATCCGGGGTCGTGGTGACCGGGGAGAGCGCGATTGTGAGGGCAAGGGCTGACGTCTGTGCCAGAAGTTTCAGGGTGCGTGTCATGGGTTCGGTCTTTTCGACTTGGGCTTGAAGGTGCGGGGGCGGCTTGGGTCAGGCAGTCACGGCCTCGAACTCGGCCAGACGCGCCTTCAACTGCGCGTTCTCATCGGCCAGCCGGGCCATGTCGGCACGGATCGGAGCAAGCAGATCCTCGAATTCCTCGACTGTCAGGCGCTGCGGGATGTGCTGCGGGCAGTTCCAATCGAATGCCTCGCCCGTGATCATCACGGCGCGTTCGGGACGGGCACGGTAACCCTCGGGCATCAGCCGCTCGGCCAGATCCGGGTCATCGGCGATGTCGACCAGCTTGGCGCGTCCCAGGATCTTGATGCGGCGCCGGTTCGGGTAGTCGATCATGATGATCGCGACGCGGTCGTCCTGGGTCAGGTTGCCAAGGCTGATGTACTGGCGGTTGCCGCGAAAATCGGCGTAGGCGATGGTCTTCTCGTCCAGCACCTTGACGAAGCCCGCCGGGCCGCCCTTGAACTGGACATAGGGCCAGCCGGTCTCGGACACCGAGGCCTGGTAGAAGCCATCGCGGCCTTCGATGAATTCGGCCTCAGCGGGGCCGATCCGGTCGGCGGCCTCGGCCTCGGGGCTCAGCATCTTGGCATAAGCCTTGGCCGAGCCAAGCCGTTCCTGATGCTGCTGCACCGAGGGCGTAAAGGTCAGTTCCAGAAACTTGCGGGCCATCTGTTCTCTCCAGGTTGAGGTTGCTGGGAGGAAGATGACACTTCCGCAGAAAAGATTAATTGGTATAATTCGGCATTGATAATTCCGGAAAATGAAATGGACCGCTTCTCGGAACTGGAAACTTTCGTGGCCGTCGCCGAGGCCGGTGGCTTCAACGCGGCAGCGCGGGCGCTGGGCCGGTCCCCGCCATCCGTGACGCGCTTGGTCGCGGGGCTGGAGGACCGGATCGGTACACGGCTGTTCAACCGGACAACGCGCCAGATTGCGCTGACCGAGGCAGGACAACGCCTGCTGGCAGACGCGCGGCGGATTCTGGAAGACCTTGCATCGGCGGAAGCGTCAGCAGCGGGTGCGCACGAGGAGCCCCAAGGCGAGTTGACCGTGACCGCGCCCGTGATCTTCGGGCGGCGCTACATCGCGCCGGTGCTGCGGGCGTTTCTGGACCGGCATTCACGCGTGACCGGACGGGCGATCCTGCTCGACCGGGTCGTGGACCTGATCGAAGAGGGGATCGACGTTGCCGTGCGGATCGGTGATCTGCCGGATTCCAGCCTGACGGCTGTGCGCGTGGGGGATCTGCGCCGCGTGGTCGTGGCATCGCCCGAATATCTACGGCAGCACGGGGCGCCGCAGCATCCGTCCGATCTGGCAGCGCATCGCATCGTTCTCTCGGCGAGTTTGCAATCTGATCAGGCGTGGGAGTTCCACGCTGGCGCCAGTGTCGTCTCGGTCCCGGTCTCACCCCAGCTGCGGGGAAACAACATCGACATGACGTTGGATGCAGCACGTGAGGGTTGGGCGGTGACGCGCGCCATGTCCTATCAGGTGGCCGACGCCCTTGCGGCGGGAGATCTGGCCGAGGTGCTGGCGGAGTTCGAGGACCGTCTGGCGCCGATTCATCTGATCCATGCCGAGGGCAGTCTGCGCGCCGCGAAGATCCGTGCTTTTCTGGATTTCGAGGCGAAGGATCTGCGGCAGAAGGCGAAGGCATGGATCGCACGG
>JBHJIZ010000063.1:0-29304 GCA_050043005.1 Paracoccaceae bacterium | reverse complement strand
AGTCGCTATTCCTCAACCTCTCGCATGTCAGCGACCTCACCCGCCTTCAACTCCTGAGCGCGTTGCAGCGGCTATCCCTCTCCAACACTCAGGTCAGCGACCTCTCCCCGCTGAAAGATCTTTGTGTGTTGCTGAGGCTAGACCTCAACGACACGCCAGTCAGCGACCTTTCGGCCCTGCGAGATCTGAGAAAGCTGCAGGTGCTCAGCTTGCAAGGCAGCAAGGCAGCAGATCTGTCGCCCCTGTCGCTGATGATCGATTTGCGGTTGCTGAACCTGAAAGGGTCGCAGGTGGCCGATCTGCTGCCGCTGGCCGGGCTTTCCCGCCTTGGCGATGAGCCGGATCCTAATCTCTACCCGATCATCACGTTCGGTCTTTGGTTCGGTGAGACGCCCGCAGCGGATCGGGACGCAGCGCACCGGGCACTGGCGACGATCGAAAACCCACAGGATCGCGTGAAACAGGTTCTGCAATACCTGAACGGCGAGCATCCCGAGTTCGGCGGACCGCCAGAGCCGTTTGTGCCTGCGCCACCGCCACCCGCGCCGGAACAGCAGAAGGGTGGTGTGCGGTTTCGGCCCGAGGACGATTACCTGCAGCCACTGGCGGAGGGTGAGATCGGGGCGCGTGCCGAGGCCATGAAACCGATGGTCATCGAAGCGTTGGAGGCGATGACGCAGCCGCTGCCCGGCTCGAACGATTTCCCCGGTCCGGCGAAGTGGGCAGTCGAGGCTTTGATGCTGGTGCGGCGGGATCTGGAGGACATCGACGCCGAGGGCTGGCGGCTTTGGGCGCTGTCTCAGAAGTTCGCACGGCGGGTGGAGGCCGACGACAAGGCGCAGGCCGCTCCCGACGGCATGGAAAAGTCGATGGGCGCCCAGATGCGCGAGGCCGTCGATGGCGTGGTCGACTCGCTGCCGCTGTTCGTGCGCCAGTTTCCTGAGTGCCGGTACTATGACACCGAGACGGCCGACCGCGCGCGGGACCGCTCGGTAGAGCCCGCAGTGGCCGAGGTTCTGGACGATGTGGCCGCATTCGAGATCGTCCGGCCCGAGGTCGGCGAACATCTGCGCGCCAACCTCCCGGTCGAGGAAGACGGCCGCGAAGCAGGGCGGCAGGCAGGCTTCAACCTGTTCACGGCCCGGAACGTCGTTTACGCGGGATTGGGTGTGGTTGCTGCGACACTGGTTCAGGAGGTCACGCTGGCAACTCTGGATGCCTACGGCGGACGGGCTGCTCTGACGCAACGCATTGAGCAGTGGCTTACGTCAAAGCCTGACCCGATCCGCGAGATTTTGAAGGATGCTCCAGCAGATGTTCGTGCTTCGGCTCTGACCCACATTGAGCGCCTGAAGGCTAGCCCCGCGCCATGGCAGGCGAAGGTGCCGCCGAAGAAGCCGTAGGGTCGCGGCCCGGGTCAACCGGACATTGGCCGGGAGTTCAAGGCAATCAGGGGCGCCTCGCCGGGGGTGCCGGCTCTCGGCGTCGGTGACGTCCGTCTCACGCAAACCTGTCTGGACGGCGGGCGCGATTTCTGGTCCTCTGCGCCGCATGAGCACTCCACGCAAGATCCGCCTGTCGACCACGCCGACGCCCGACGCGCTGGCCGCGCTGCAACTGGGCGATATCGTCTATCTGGACGGGTTGATGTATACGGCGCGCGAGGGCGTCTACATGCGCGCGCTCGAGGACAAGGCGAACATTCCGATGGAGTTGCCGCGCGCCTCGGCGGCGAATTTCCACTGCTCTCCGGCGGCGTCGATCAACGCGGATGGCACCTTCACGATGGGGGCGGTGACGGCGACGGCGAGTTTCCGCTTTGCCAAGTGGATCGGCGAGTGGTTCGCGAAGTCCGGCGCGAAGCTGGTGGTCGGCAAGGGGGGCATGTCGCCCGAGACCTATAAAGAGCATTTCGTCCCGAACGGGGCTGTCTATCTGACGACGGTGGGGTACGGCACGGGCGCGCTGCTGGGGCGCGGGGTCGAGAATGTCGAGGCGGTGCACTGGGCCGAGGAGCTTGGCATGGCCCAGGCGATGTGGGTGTTGAAGTGCAACAACATGGGGCCGTTCATCGTGGCGAGCGATCTTCAGGGCAATTGTCTGTTCGAGCGTGAGAACGCGAAGATCGCCCCCGGTCTGGCCGCCGTCTACGAGGGCACGCGCCCGGCGACGCTGAAGCGGTTCGGCGAGACCGACGATCGTACCGATGAGTTGATCTGACCCACGCTTCCCAAGCAGCTTGGGTCGCTCTACCTTGCGCGGACCGGAACAGCCGAAGGACACCCTCCATGCCCGGACCTCTCGACGGAGTGCGCATTGTCGATCTCTCGACCATGATCTCAGGCCCGCTGTGCGGGATGATCCTGGGCGATCAGGGTGCGGATGTGATCAAGGTGGAGAGCCCGGCGGGGGACAACTCGCGGCATGTGGCGCCGCGGCGCGGCGGGTTCTCGGCCTCGTTCGTGAACAACAACCGCAACAAGCGCTCGGTCGTGCTGGACCTGAAGAAGGACGGCGCGCGCGAGGCGTTGCTGAAGCTTTACGCGACGGCGGATGTGGTGTTGCAGAACTTCCGGCCGGGTGGCGCGGACCGGTTGGGGATCGGGTATGCGGACGCGAAGGCCGTGAACCCGAGGAGCATCTATGCCTCGATCTGCGGGTTTGGCGAGACGGGGCCCTATGCGCACAAGCCGGTGTTCGATCCGCTGATCCAGTCGCTGTCGGGGTTGACCTCGGTTCAGGCGGGGTCGGACGACGCGCGGCCATCGCTGGTGCGGACGATTGTGCCCGACAAGCTGACGGGCTTCACCATGGCGCAGGCGATCACGGCGGCGCTGTTCGCGCGGGAGCGTTCGGGCGCAGGTCAGCACATCCACTTGTCGATGCTGGATACGGTTGTACACTTCCTGTGGTCCTCGGACATGGGCGGGCACACGTTTGTTGGCCACGAGTTGGAACGCGAGACGGCGCAGAGTTTTATCGACCTGATCTACGAGACGGCGGATGGCTATATCTCGGTCGCCGCGTTTCGCCGGGTGGATTGGGAGAAGCTGGCCGATGCCTGTGAGAAGCCGGAGTGGAAGGCCGACGCGCGGTTCCTGACGTCGGCTGGGCTGGAGGAATACAAGAACGAGCGCTTGGCGATGACGCAGGAGGCGCTGCGCGAGCGATCCAGTGCCGAGTGGATCGAACGGCTGGACCGGTTCGACGTGCCGCACGCTCCGGTTCTGACCCGGCGCGAGATGATCCGCCATCCGCAGATCGAGGCGAACGGTTTGATCGAAGAGCGTGACCATCCGGATGCCGGGCGGCTGCGCCAGACCCGTGCGCCGGCGCGGTTCGACGGGACGCCGCCGGAGTATCGTCTGGGAGCGCCTCGGTTGGGTCAGCATACGGCGCAGGGTCTGGCGGAGCTGGGCTATGCGCCCGCAGAGATCGATGTGCTGATGGCGCGCGGTGCGGCGGTGCCGGAGGCGGCGGGTTGATCCGATCGAAAACCCACCTGTTGAACCACGCGACGTAGTCACTCTCCGTTCCCTCTTAGGGATCACAGTGGAACGAAACACGCGGCGACGCTCTCCGAAGCACTGGCGCAGGCATGGCAGCGACCGACCTGGAGGGCACTTCGTTATGCTGGGGTGGCAGGTGTTTATGCGGACCTGACAGGCGTCCGAGCATCTGACTGAGATCGATGTAGCGCCCTCCGGGGGGAGGTCGGGCGCTGCCCGGCTGCACCGGGCGGGATGCCTTTCACGAAGCGCTTCAAGCCATGCCTTCACCGATCTACGGCGATCCTCCAGTCAGGCTTGCATCGCACTGGAACGGAGACCAATCGCGCAACGCCGCTCAATCCACCCGGACCAGCAGCTTGCCCGCATTCTGCCCGCGATAGAGCATGTCGATCGCGCCAGGAGCAGCTTCGGCGCCCTCCAACGTATGCTCCTCGTAGGTCAGCTTGCCGTCCTTGATCCAGCCGGACAGCGTGTCGATCGCCTCGCCGAACCTGTCTTGATAGTCGAGGACAAGAAAACCCTGCATCCGCGCCCGAGCAACGAGCAGTTGACGATGCACACGCGGGCCGACAGGGATCGGATCCCAATCCGTCAGGCTCGCCGTCCCGCAAATGCAGATCCGTGCACCAAGTGCGAGCTTGGTCATCACGGCATCGCTGATCGGCCCGCAGGTGTTGTCGAAATAGCAGTTCACACCATCGGGTGCGGCTTCAGCCAGAGCCTCGGCCACATCCTGATCGCGGTAGCTGATCACGGCGTCATAGCTGAACTTCTCTCGGCAGAGCGCCATCTTCTCGGGCGATGAGGTGATCCCGACCGTGCGCGCGCCCTTGATCTTCGCAATCTGGCCCACGGCCCCTCCGACCGCCCCCGCAGCCGTGGACACGACGACCGTCTCACCCGGCTTCGGATCGCAAACGTCGAGCAGCCCGTAATAGGCCGTCACGCCATTCAATCCCAGCACGCCGAGTGCCAGCGACGGAGACAGACCGCTATCCGCCACCTTGCGGTCGATGTTCGATCCGTCGCTGACGGCAAACCGCTGCCAGCCGAGCATCCCGTGCACGAGTTCACCTTCGGCGTAATCCGCATTCCGCGAGGCCACGACCCGGCCTACGGCAAACGACCGCATCGCGTCGCCGATCGCGACCGGCGGCAAGTAGTTGGGCGCGTCATTGGCCCAGCCCCGCATTGCCGGATCGACCGACCAGAACAGTGTCTGCACCAACAGCTCACCGTCGCCCAGATCCGGCACCGGCACCTCGTCCACCGTAAAATGCTCGGCTTGCGGCACGCCCTTCGGGCGGCTCGACAGCACCACCCGGCGGTTGATCAGACTGCTCGTCACGTTGAAGCCTCCCATCTGTTTTCGGTTCAGTTTTCCCGCCCTGTCGCGGGCAAACAAGAAAAAAGTGTGTATATACACATGATGTACGCCATGCATCTCTTGCGCGAATCGAGCCGCATCCCTAGATGCCCAGTCTGCGAGAGGGGAACCGATCCCAACTTCGGACCGGTCGAGACCGGCCTGGGGGGGCGCTAAGGGACCTCTGGATTCATCTGCTGGTATGAAGGGGAGCGCCATGTCTGACGCCAACCTCTTCCAACTGGGGATCGGTCTGGAGACAGGCGCCCACGAGGAAGATTCCGACCTCGGCCGCATGGCCGTTGCCGAAACCGCGCCGCTCAAGGTGGTCGCGGGTACCGATTTGTTCGACCCGGATCGCGAAGACCACTTCATTCGCGACGGCGAGGATGTGTTTGCGGGCACGCACCTGATCATCGAGGTCGTCAACGGTGCTGGCCTGGACGACGAAACACGCATCCAGCAGGCTTTCCGCGATTGCGTCGAGGCGTGCGGGGCGACCCTGCTGCACATCCACACGCACAAGTTCTCGCCACAGGGCGTGTCCGGCGTCGCGGTGCTGGCCGAAAGCCACATCTCGGTCCACACATGGCCCGAGATCGGCTATGGTGCGTTCGACGTGTTCATGTGCGGCGACGCCGTGCCCTGGAAGGCGGTCGACGTCTTGAGCGCGGCCTTCGAGACCAGCGACGTACAGGTCAATGAGCTCCGCCGCGGGCTCGGGCTGGTCGAGGCCCAGCAATGACCGTTTGGGAAGAGGAAGTCCTGCACTCCTCTTATCGCCAGGCGCTGTCGGTGGACAAGATGCTTTATGACAGCGAGACCGAGCACCAGCGCATCAAGGTGTTCGAGAATGCGCGCTGGGGCCGGGTGATGACCCTGGACGGGGTCGTGCAGACCACCGAGGGCGACAATTTCATCTATCACGAGATGCTGACCCATGTGCCGATCCTGGCGCACGGGTCGGTCAAGCGCGTGCTGATCATCGGCGGCGGCGATGGCGGCATGGCGCGTGAGGTGCTGCGCCACAAGACGGTCGAGCATGTCACGATGGTCGAGATCGACGCGGGCGTGGTGGCGTTCTGCAAGGAATACATGCCGACGCTGTCGCAAGGCGCGTTCAACGACCGGCGGCTGAACCTCGTGATCGCCGATGGCGCCGACTTCATGCGGGACTGCGCCGAGACCTTTGACGTGATCATCATCGACTCGACCGACCCGATCGGACCGGGCGAGGTTCTGTTCACCGACACGTTCTACGGGCATGCGGCACGCTGCCTGACCGAGCACGGTATTCTGGTCACCCAGAACGGTGTGCCGTTCATGCAGGGCGAGGAACTGACGAATTCGATGCGCGCCTTCAAGGCACTGTTCCGCGACTGGGGCTGCTATCTGGCGACGGTGCCGACCTATGCCGGCGGGCCGATGGCTTTTGGCTGGGGCACGAACGGGCCGGGGCGGCATGTGTCCGCCTCGGAACTGGCGGACCGGTTCGCGGTCGCAGCGATCACGACCGACTACTACACGCCGAAAGTGCACAAGGGCGCGTTCGCGCTGCCGGGCTATGTCCAGAAGCTGATGCTGTAAAACTGTTTAGTCGTCTAAACAAGGATATCCTTTGAAAGCGGTGGCGCATCCGTTACCGAAATGCGCCACTGACTGATCGCGATTATACAGCCAGAGACCGCACAGCCTCCATGTAGGCATCCACCTCGATCAACGCCTTGTTCAAGCCGTCGCCATCGTAGAAGCTTTTGCCCGCACCGGGACCTGACACAACGGGAAACGCCGCCCACTCTTTCGCGACAGAATTCGCGAACGCCTCGGCAGACATCGTCCCACCGAGGTACTCGTCGAGGCCACGCCGCTTCAACAGCACCTCGGCCATCGCATCTTGCATGCTGCGATCGAACCTCTCGCCACCGCTAAGGCTCATTTGGTCTTTCAGTGACTTCAAAGTTTTCTCGATGATCTGGTATTTTCCGGCAGCGTCGAGCTTGATGCCCTCCTGCCAGGCAATCACCTCATCAACGGACATTGCAATGAACTCCGGATCATCTTCATTTCCCGAGCTACCGTATTTGGCATTGTAATTGCCTGTCGACTCAACGCCCCCGATGAAGTCAAGGAAGCTTGCAATCTCGCTTGATGACGCTGTTGCAGCAGCAAGACTTTCTATCGTGGCTGCGCCCGCTGGCGGCGTTCCAATGACGGTCCATGACTTCGGTGGTCCGCTTACCTCGATGATCTGGAACGTCCAATCCCTGCGCGTGCGGCGAGCCCGCTGAACGATTTCCTGTGCTTTTGCCTTTGTCTGGATACCTGATACGGAATAGCTCGCCATGATCAACTCCCTGAAATGTTGTTGCTGCGAACGATGTCAGCCTTGAGACTGTCGAAGCGGGCGTCACAGCTTTCGATGATCTGGAACGTTTGCGGCACCAGATCATTGATCTTGATTCCTGAAGCATTGAGCGCCTTCTGGATGATCTGATCACGCTTTATCGCTTGCGCATCGTCGCCCTCGTCGAGCCACTTCTTGAGCCGATTGTTTACCGGATCATTGTCGCAAGCGACAAAGTTGAGAACGGTACGGTCGAACTCTTCTGCCGCGTCAGCTGCTTGATTGGCCGCGACCTTTTCGGCCTGGCTCAGCCCTGAGTTAAGTGTCCCTGCCCGATAGTAATCATCGACCCTACTAAGTGCCAGCGCCAACGGGAACTCGTCGATGTCCTTTTCCAAACTGCTCCATATTGTTGTTGCAATACGTGTCCGCTCAGCGTCCATCTGTTGGACTAAAACGCCCAGTGTCCGTTCAAGTAGTATATCCTTGTCAAACGCCTCGGTAGCGCCTTTCAAACCAGTATCGACGCTAGTAAGGATATTCTTCACCAGCTCGACTTGGAACAACGTCGCAGTGGCTGTCAGGGCAATGCTCGCGACGCTCGTTGCAAAGTTCCCGGAGCGAATTGTGTTTGAAAGATCGATGACGAAATCGGTATATCGCCGATCTATGGCAAGCATCCTAGCCGAGACGATCGCGTTTCGCATTCGCTTGAGTTTCGCGGCATCTGTAGTCTCAGTCAAACTGTAATAGCTCACCACGTTTTCCGTAGAAAACACGGATTCGAGCGCAGCAATATCCTCTGAAGCAGAAACAACCTCCGCAGGCGCGCCACGAAAACTTTCGCAGCCTGCTGTTGCTGTGCATGCTACAATTACCATCAGTGTATTTCGCATGGGTTCCACTCACTTTCTTTGATGAACCTGAGCTACACGAAAACTGATAGATCGTGCCGTGAAAAGAGTGTGAATTATACGTCATTCTTCATGAGTCGGACGTTCTGATCCAATTATGTTTGTTGACTTCGCTTAAATCACGATTGAGAAATCTTACTAGTCTTTTTTGAGCAGGACTCTTTTCAAGTGCCGTCCATCCGGGCTCGCTCGATCTTGCCCGCTGTCGAGTCACATTGCCTATGCCTCATGCCGGTTGGACCAGACCTCCCATGCGAGGCGCACGCGAGCCCCGATCTCGGTCATCCATTGCGGCGGGATGTCGGTTGGTGTGCCGAGACCCTGCATGTCCTCGATCAATGGGTTGTCCCGTCCGCAGGCCAGATCCGCCACCAGCAGGCCCGAGATTGTGCCCTTGGTCACGCCGATCGCATTCTGGCAGGCGCAGATCCAGACATTCGAGGCGACCTGCCCGAATGCCGGGGCGCCATTGCGCGACAGGGCGACATAGCCGGTCCATGTGTGTTCCATCGTGACCTCGGGCAGCATCGGAAACCAGTCGTCGAACAGTTTCTTGTGCTGTTGGGCCACCTGAGCCTGGCGTGACGCAGCGGTCGAGCGGCTGGTGGCCACGTCCATCCTGTTGCGGATCAGGATGCGCCGGTCGCGGGTGAAGCGGCAGGTGATCGAGCCGACCGCGTTGATCGGCGTGACGCCCCAGGGGGCTTCAATGCCGTATACCTCGATCTCGGCATCGGTCAGGGGGCGCGAGAGGCTGGCATGGGTCGCGATGTGCACGAACTTGCGTTGCATGAAGCCGAACTGGTCGGAAAACCCGTTCGCCCCCAGGATCATGCGTGGTGCGCGGATCGTCCCGCCCGGCGTTCGGGCCTGTACGCCGTTCTGGTATTCGATCTCGGTGATCGGGGTTTCCTCGTGGATGGTCACGTTCTCGGGCATGTTGTCGGCCAGGCCGCGCACCAGGGCCGCCGGGTTCATCAGGACACAGCCCGGCGTGTAGATGGCATGTTTGAAGTGGGTCGTGCCGATACGCGCCGCCAGGTCTTCAGCACCGATCCACTCATAGGGTTCGTCCAGGGCGTCGAGCGCTGTCGAAAACGGCTCGAGCATGTCCGACCGGCCCTTGTCGGTCACCGCGGTCTGGTACTTGCCCGCGACGTGCCAGTCGCAGTCAAAGCCGTACCTGTCGATTTGTTCCGCGTGATAGGCGATTGCCGCGCGCGACAGGCGCATATAGGCGTGGGCCGCGTTCAGCTCGCCCGGGTCGGCGCTGGTCGTGTGCGGCGTGTCGATGGCGAAGCCTGAATTGCGGCCCGAGGCGTTCTCTCCCACGATCCCGGCATCGACCAGCACGATCTTGTCGTCGGGGCGGTTCTCGGCCAGCCGCCGGGCCGCCGCCAGTCCGGCATATCCGCCGCCAACCACCAGCCAGTCGGCATTGCAATCGGAGCCCAGGGCCGCATGCGGCGTCCGGTCGGGCAGAATGACATTCCAGCCGTTCGTCTTGTCGTTCGACGGAAGGATGTCGATCTTCATTACGCGGCCTCGGCCCAGTTCGCCGGATGAATGGCGTAGAACAGCAGCGCTTCGGGCGAGGCATAGGTCAGCTTGGTCCCCGCAGGCAGCCAGATCGAGTCGTGCGCCTTGGCCGTCAGGTCGCCCGCCGCCGTGCGGATGGTGATCGAGCCTTCCAGCACCAGCACGATTTCGTCGTATTTGATGGTCCACGGGATCTCGGCGCCGGTCATGCGGACATAACCGCATCCAAGTGCCGTTCCATCGTCCGGACCACAGGCGATCGCCACCTCGGCCTGTTCGCCATACTCGAACCGCGGGGCGAACGTCATCTCGCCGGGCTTCATCACTCTGGGCTGTGCTTTGGTCATGACGGATCCTCTGTTCCCACCGACGTTACGCGACGTGCATGACGAGGCAAGGGGGATTGAGGCGCCGATCATCGCGTTCACGGTCACCGAGGGCCGTTAGAACACCGGACACTAAAGCACCGATCAACACTCAGGGGGTTCGCACGAAATCCACGCGGAATTTGCAGTCAGGTTTTGTGCTGGAACCCCTCTGCGACCCTTGCCCCGGAAACGCCGCGGAGCTATAGCGGCGCGCGAAACGACGCCCGCGCGGGGCGAACCGGACAGGAAGACCCATGCCACGCCTCGTGATGAAATTCGGCGGAACCTCCGTCGCCGACCTCGATCGCATTCGCAACGCGGCCGGGCGGGTCAAACGCGAGGTCGAGCGCGGCTACGAGGTTGCCGTGATCGTCTCGGCGATGTCGGGCAAGACGAACGAATTGGTCGGCTGGGTCCGCGATTCGGCGTCAGCGCCGGGATCGAATGCGCGCGGGCTATACGATGCGCGCGAGTATGACGCCGTGGTGGCCTCGGGCGAACAGGTAACCTCGGGCCTGATGGCGCTGATCTTGCAGGAGATCGGGGTACCGGCCCGCAGTTGGCAGGGCTGGCAGGTTCCTGTGCGCACCTCGGATGCCCATGGTGCCGCCCGGATCGAGGCCATCGAGACCGAGAACCTCGACAAGAAATTCGGCGAGGGCCTGCACGCGGTCATTTCAGGCTTCCAGGGGATCGCGCCCGACGGGCGGATCTCGACCCTGGGGCGCGGTGGGTCCGATACGACGGCGGTGGCCTTTGCGGCGGCGCTGGGGGCGGAGCGTTGTGACATCTACACGGATGTCGACGGTGTCTACACGACCGACCCGCGCATCGAGCGCAAGGCGCGCAAGCTGGACAGGATCAGCTACGAGGAGATGCTGGAACTGGCATCACTGGGTGCCAAGGTCCTGCAGACGCGGTCGGTCGAGTTGGCGATGAATCACAAGGTGCGGCTTCAGGTGCTGTCGAGTTTCGAGGATCTGCCGGGCACTCTGGTTTGCCCCGAGGAGGAGATCATGGAGAAGAATGTCGTCAGCGGCGTCGCCTATTCGCGCGACGAGGCCAAGGTAACTCTGGTCAAGGTTCCGGACCGACCGGGCGTGGCGGCATCGATCTTCGGACCCCTGGCCACCGCCGGGGTCAATGTCGACATGATCGTCCAGAATATCGGTGCCGACAACATGACCGACATGACCTTCTCGCTTGCGGATGATGAGATCGCGCGTGCGCAGGAGGCCCTGGAGGCCGCGCGCGACGACATCGGCTACAAAGAGATCATTGTCGACGACGATGTCTCGAAGGTGTCGATCGTCGGCGTCGGGATGCGCAGCCATGCAGGCGTCGCGCAGAAGATGTTTGCCGCCCTCGCGGCGGATGGCGTGAACATCAAGGTCATCACCACGTCCGAGATCAAGGTCAGCGTGCTTATTGATCGACGATACATGGAATTGGCGGTGCAATCCTTGCACAAGGCATTCGATCTGGAAGCTGCCTGAGCGGCAGACAATCCCCGCGGTGGGGCACGGAGGGCAGCATGCCCACCACAAAAGGCGGATCACGCGCGCTGTTGAAAGCGCTGCGCGAGGTCATGGCGGGCGCAGGCGATGGACAGCAGCGCCTGGACAAGGTCGTGCGCCTTGTCGCGAGCAACATGGTCGCCGAGGTCTGCTCGATCTATCTGAAACGCGACGAGACTGTTCTGGAGCTGTGTGCCACTGAAGGTCTGCGTGCGGATTCCGTTCACTCCGCCCGGCTGCGCGTCGGTCAGGGCCTGGTCGGCCGGATCGCGGAACGCGCCGAGCCCTTCGCGACGGATGACGCGCAGAACGCGCCGGGCTTCCGGTATCTGCCGGAGACGGGCGAGGAGATCTTCCGCTCGTTCGTCGGTGTCCCGATCCAGCGCGTGGGCGAGATCATGGGCGTCCTCGTCGTCCAGAACACCACGGCCCGGGTCTACGATGATGACGAGATCGAAGGCCTGGAGATCGTCGCGATGGTGATCGCCGAGAAGACGGAGGCGGGCGCCTTCCTTGGATCATCCGGGCTGTCGGGCGGACCCGGCACGCGCACCGGTGCGACCCGGATCAGCGGACGGTCGGGGTGCGACGGGGTTGCCGAGGGCACGGTCCACCTTCACGAACCGCGCCTTGTGGCCTTCGATCCGATCGCCGAAGACCCGGCGACTGAGCGCCGTCGCCTGACCAACGCGCTCGCCGCCGTGCGCGTTGATGCCGACCGCCTGCTGGAACAGGCCGGGCGCGGGCGCAGCGAACAGCGCGACATTCTCGAAGCCTACCGGATGGTCGCCTACGACAAGGGTTGGAGCCGCCGGTTGGACGAAGCCGTGGACTCCGGTCTTTCTGCCGAGGTCGCCGTGGAGAAGGTGCAATCGGATGCGCGTGCGCGGATGGAGCGGATCACCGACCCCTATCTGCGCGAACGCCTCGCCGATCTTGACGATCTGGCGAACCGGCTGTTGCGGTATCTCGTGGCGCCGGGCAACGGAACGGTCGCGGTCGTCCCGGAGGGTTCGGTGCTGGTTGCGCGCAATCTCGGCCCGGGCGAACTGATGGATCACGCGGACCGGGTCACCGCGGTCGTCCTCGAGGAAGGGGCAACGTCCTCGCATGCGGCCATCGTCGCACGCGCGCTCTCGATCCCGATGATCGTCCAGGCCAAACGCATCACGCGCGATGCCCAGCAGGGCGATGTCATCATCGTCGATGGCGATCGAGGCCGTGCGGAACTGCGCCCCGATGGGGCCCTGCTGGAGCACTATCGCAGTCAGGCGGCCCTCGCGGCCGAAGCGCGCGAGACCTACCGGGCACTGGTGGGCAAACCCGCGACGACGCTTGATGGCACCGCGATCAAACTTCGGATGAATGCAGGCGTGCTCGCCGATCTGCCGTCCCTGGCAAAATCGGGAGCCGAGGGTGTTGGGCTTTACCGGACCGAGCTTCAGTTCATGATCCGCGACCGTATGCCAAGGCGCGAGGCGCAGGCGGCGTTGTATTCGCGGGTGCTCGATGCGGCACAGGGCGCCGACGTCTATTTTCGGACGCTCGACATCGGCTCGGACAAGGTGTTGCCCTATGTCCGGTCCGAACGCGAAGCCAATCCGGCGCTGGGCTGGCGCGCGATCCGCGTAGGCCTGGACCGGCAGCGGTTGTTCCGGATGCAGATCCAGTCGCTTCTGCGCGGCGCGAAGGGGCGGCCCCTGTCGATCATGTTTCCGATGATCACCGAAGCCGAGGAGTTCTTCCAGGCGCGCGATATCGTCCATGGCGAGGTCGAACGCCTTGTCGGCCTGGGTTACGCCCGCCCCGAGCGCCTGAAGATCGGTCTGATGTTCGAAGTGCCGGCTTTGGTCCATGCACCCGACCGGTTGTACGAAACAGCGGACTTCATCTCGATCGGTGGAAACGATCTGATGCAGTTCTTTTTCGCCGCGGATCGCGAAAACGAACGCGTGCGCAGGCGATATTCGACGCTGAACTGCTCGTTCCTGAAGTTCCTGCGGCAGATCGTGCAACGATGCGATGCGACGGGAACATCGCTGAGTTTCTGCGGGGAGGCGGCGAGCCGCCCGCTCGAAGCGATTGCATTGACGGCTCTGGGCCTGACCGAGCTATCAATGCGATCGGCGTCGATCGGTCCGGTTAAGCAGGCGCTGCGCAGCGTCGATCTTGGCCAGGTGCGGCAGGTTCTGGACCGCACGCTGGCGAGCGGGGTAACTTCTGCGCGGAACGATCTGGAGGATGCGCTGAAGCATATCCTTATTGCGCGCTAACCATCCTTTGAACATGGCTTAACCATGTTCGGGTATCCAGCCTGAGTTGGTTCAGAAAAGGCTGGTTGTCATGGTCCTCCGATTTCTGCGTCGTGTTTCTTGTGTCTCGTGCGCTGGCGCTGTTGCCGCGCTTGTGGTCTTTCCGATCGCCGTCAGGGCGGAAAGCACGCTTCTTGAGGATCTGATGAATGTCTCGATCCGGATCGCGGGTGTGGCGGATCGAAATCCCGACAGTGACGTGTTCTCTGGCGTGGGGTTTGCCGCCAGTGCGACCAGCATTGACGGTCCTGTCGCCTCGACGGCAACGTCGATCCCGGAATCGATGTATTTCGACGGCCTTGCAGGCGCCCTGAACCTTGCGATCGATACGACCAATGGTCGCCCGAGGATCGATGGCATTGTGTTGGCGCCGAGCGAGATCCTGCGGTTTTCCGCCGGGCATAACAGTCCAATCCGCGGGATGCAGGGCCACATCGCCATTCGACTCGACTTCTGAAACGATCCGGCCGCACTTCCGACAGGCAAAAGAGCCTTCCGGAAACTCGGTCAGGAGTTGCGGCCTCTCGCGGATCGCCGTAATCCGGACCGGTCTTCCTGGGAGGTTCGACCATGGAAATGCCTGTCCCCGATCATTCGGTCATTGCCCGGCGGGATCACATCGTAGCGCGGCTCGAAGACTTGCTTGGGTCCGAGGCGGTCATCTTCGCACCTGAAGAGGTCAAGGCCTACGAATGCGATGCGCTGACGGCCTATCGCTGTCCGCCACTTGCGGTGATCCTGCCCTCGACAACCGAAGAGGTCGCAGCGGCGGTCAAGATCTGCGCCGAGGAAGGCGTCCCCATCGTGCCGCGCGGTGCGGGGACATCGCTGGCGGGCGGATCGCTGCCCACGGCCGATTGCGTGCTGCTCGGCGTGGCGCGGATGAACGATGTGCTGGATATCGACTATCCGAACCGGGTGATCCGGGTTCAGACCGGCATGACCAATCTCTCGGTCACCGGGGAGGTCAAGGGCGAGGGGTTCTTCTACGCGCCCGATCCGTCCTCGCAGCTGGCCTGCGCCATATCGGGAAACATCGCGATGAACTCCGGCGGCGCGCACTGCCTGAAATACGGCGTGACGACCAACAACCTGATGGGCGTACGCATGGTGACGGCCGAGGGCGAGATCGTCGACATCGGCGGCGCGCACCTTGATCCGGCGGGATATGATCTGCTTGGTCTGATCTGTGGCTCCGAGGGGATGCTGGGCATCGTCACGGAAGCGACTTTGCGGATCCTGGCAGCACCCGAAGGTGCGCGGCCCGTCCTGATGGGCTTCGATTCGTCCGAGACAGCGGGCGCCTGCGTCGCCGACATCATCCGGTCGGGCGTGATCCCGGTCGCGATCGAGTTCATGGATCGCCACGTCATCCACGCTGCCGAGAACCACGCCAGCGCGGGCTATCCGCTGGATGTCGAGGCGTTGCTGATTGTCGAGGTCGAAGGCTCGGACGCGGAGATCGAGGAACAACTCACGACCGTCAAGGAAGTCGCGAACCGGCACAATCCGATGGTTCTGCGCGAGTCGACCTCGGACTCCGAAAGCGCGCTGATCTGGTTGGGCCGGAAATCGGCCTTCGGCGCCATGGGGCAACTTGGCGACTACATCTGCCTGGATGGCACGGTGCCGGTGTCGAAGCTGTCGGAAGTGCTGCGCCGGACCTCCGAGATTTCGGAGAAATACGGGCTGAAGATCGGCAACGTCTTCCATGCGGGCGATGGCAACATGCATCCGCTGCTCATCTTCGATGCCAACAAGCCCGGCGATCTGGAACTGGCCGCGCAGGCCGGGGCCGAGATCCTGAAGGTCTGTGTCGAGGTTGGCGGATGTCTGTCCGGCGAACACGGTGTCGGCGTCGAGAAGCGGGATTTGATGGAGCACCAGTTCTCGCCCGCCGACCTTGCGGCTCAGATGGACATCAAGGACGTGTTCGATCCGGCCTGGATGTGCAACCCGGCCAAGGTGTTCCCGCTGCGGGTTTCCGAAGCGCGCCGCGATGCTGCCCGGCTGGCTGCCGAATGACCATACTGACACCGACGACCGAGGCGGACCTGTCCGAGGCCGTCGCCGCCGCGGCTGCCGACAAGGCGCCGCTGGAGATCGCTGGCGGCGGCACGCGCATGGCATTGGGCCGTCCGGTTCAAGCAGACCGCACCCTGTCGACCGCAGGCCTCAGCGGCATCACGCTGTATGAACCCGGCGCGCTGACGCTGGTCGCACAGGCTGGGACGCCGATGTCCGAGATCGACGCGGCGCTGGCTGCCGAAAACCAGATGCTGCCGTTCGAGCCGATGGATCACCGGAGCCTGCTTGGTACAAGCGGAGAGCCAACGATTGGTGGCGTTGTGGCGACGGGGACGTCCGGTCCGCGCCGGTTGCAGCGCGGGGCGTGCCGGGATGCGATGATCGGGGTGCGTCTGGTCGATGGCGAAGGGACTGCGGTCAGCAATGGTGGCCGCGTCATGAAGAATGTAACCGGCTACGATCTGGTGAAGTTGATGGCCGGGTCCTGGGGCACCCTGGGCGTGCTCAGCGAAATCAGCTTCAAGCTGCTTCCGGCACCCGCCGCCGAGGTGACCCTGGTGATCGAAGGGCTCGATGCAGCGTCAGGGGTCGAGGCGCTGTCCGAGGTGCTCGCGACCCCGCAGGAGGTTACGGCGGCCGCCCACGCCGATCCGGGCGTGCTCGGCGATGCGTCTCAGACGCTGGTTCGGATCGAGGGACTGGAAGGCTCGGTCGCTTACAGATCCAAGCAGATCATCGCGGGCGGCGATTGGTCGGTTCGCGAAGCCGGGGCGAGCCGCGACATCTGGAGCCAGATCCGGGACGTCACGCCATTTGGCGGACAGCCCGGCGACGTCTGGCGGGTCTCTCTCAAACCAACCGACGGCCCGATTCTCGTCGGCGAGCTTCGCGAACAGGGCATCGCGGCAACCACCTTGTACGACTGGGCGGGCGGTCTGGTCTGGTTGCTCGTGCCGGACGACAATGCGGCGATCGCGAACGCCGTCCGCGAGAGTACGAAACGGCTTGGCGGCCACGCGACGCTGATCCGTGCACCCGCGTCGGTCCGCGCCGCGATCAGTGTTTTCGAGCCGGAGAATCCGGTGATCGAACGCCTGTCTCAAGGCCTGCGTGCGAAGTTCGATCCGCACGGTATCCTGAACCCTGGGCGCATGAGGGCCTGATGCAAACGAACTTCACAGAAGCCCAACTTCAGGATCCGGGGATTCAGCGGGCCAACCAGATCCTGCGGTCTTGCGTCCACTGCGGCTTCTGCACGGCGACGTGCCCGTCCTATCAGGTGCTGGGCGATGAGCTCGACAGTCCGCGCGGCCGGATCTATCTGATCAAGGACATGCTGGAGAATGACCGACCGGCGGATGCCAAGACGGTCAAGCATATCGACCGCTGCCTGTCCTGCCTGGCCTGCATGACGACCTGCCCGTCGGGCGTGCATTACATGCATCTGGTCGACCATGCCCGTGCGCATATCGAGAAGACCTATACACGCCCCTGGCATGACCGGGCTTTGCGCTGGCTGCTGACGATGATCCTGCCTTATCCGGGGCGATTCCGGCTGGCGCTGGCCGGTGCGAAGCTGGCGCAGCCGTTCAAGAGGTTCGTGCCCGGCAAGCTGGGTGCGATGCTCGAGATGGTGCCAAAGCGGATCGCGGAACCCGCCCGCCATGACGATCCGCAGGTCCATCCTGCGCGGGGTGAGAAACGCAAACGCGTGGCCTTGATGACCGGCTGCGCCCAGCGCGCGCTGAACAACGAGATCAACGCCGCCACGATCCGACTGTTGCAACGGCACGGCTGCGATGTGGTGATCGCGGACGGCATGGGCTGCTGCGGCGCACTGGTCCATCACATGGGCAAGGAAGACCAAAGCCACGATGCGGCGGCGCGCAACATTCGCGCGTGGATGGCCGAAGCAAACAGAGACGGGCTGGACGCGATCATCATCAACACCTCGGGCTGCGGGACGACCGTCAAGGATTACGGCCACATGTTCCGCAATGACGCGATGGCCGAGGACGCGGCGAAGGTCTCGGCGCTGGCCAAGGACATCACCGAGTTCATGTCCGAGATCGGGTTGAACGAGCCCAAAGCGCCAAAGCTGCGCATCGGCTATCATGCCGCGTGTTCATTGCAGCACGGACAGAAGGTCACCCAGGCGCCGAAGAAGCTGCTGCAACAGGCCGGGTTCAAAGTGGTCGAGCCGAAGGATCCGCACCTCTGCTGTGGCTCGGCCGGGACCTACAACCTGCTGCAACCGAAGATTTCGGCAGAGCTGAAGACCCGCAAGGTGCGCACGCTGGAAGCGATTGAACCGCAGGTCATCTCTGCCGGGAACATCGGCTGCATGATGCAGATCGGAAACGGCACCGACATTCCGATCGTTCACACCGCGCAATTGCTCGACTGGGCGACGGGCGGGCCGAAACCGGCGGAACTCGAAGGCCTTTGATCATGCGCTGGCTGGCCGCGCTGTTGCTGATACTGGCGCCTGCCGGTCCGGCACACGCCGCCGGGATTGCGTCAGATACCATGTTGAACGCCGAGCAGTCGGTGCCATGGCGCGGGGTCGGCCGGGTCAACGTCGCGGGTCTGAACCGGCGTGGTCTGTGCAGCGGCGCATTGATTGAACCCGACTTGGTCCTGACCGCCGCGCATTGCATCGTCAGTGCAAAGACAGGTCGTCCGCACCGCGTGCAGGACATCCACTTCGTCGCCGGGTGGCACAAGGGCAAGAAGACCGGGCATGGCCGTGCAAAGGCGCTGGCGATCCACCCTGAATACGTGCCGGTGCCGCCACGAACCGCCGAGGATATCGGTCGGGACATCGCGCTTATCCGGCTTGATGCGCCGCTCACGGCTAAGGCCGCAATTCCATTCCCTGTGATCCAGCCACCATTGCCGGGAGAGCCGCTGACCCTGGTGAACTATCGCAAGGATCGCCAGCACGCGCTGACCTATCAGCCGGATTGCCCTTACGGAACCATCACCGGCGCCATGCTGATTATCGATTGCCCTGTGATCCAGGGTGCTTCGGGTTCGCCGGTGTTTCGCGAGATCGATGGCGTCCCGCACATCGTCGCCGTGATCGTCGCGATGAACCGCTCGCGTCCCGCCAAAGCCTTTGCCGTGCGGGCCGATAACGCGCTGCCAATCCTCAGACCGCTCCTGCCCGGCGGATCTTGAAACCCCACAAACTGGTTACCACCTAATTGCCGTCGGGCGCCGATGATCGGGTCCGGCACTTAAGAAACGGTTCGCCCAGATTGGGGAACCATCAACCGCGAAATCGCTCAATGGAGGATTGCATGCGTAATCTGGACTTTGCCCCCCTATATCGCTCGACCGTCGGCTTTGACCGCATGGCTGGACTTCTGGACCAGATCATGACCGGTGATCAGGCTGCGCCGAGCTATCCGCCGTATAACATCGAGAAGACGGGCGACGATGCCTACCGCATCTCGATCGCCGTCGCCGGTTTTGGCGAAGATGACCTGAACCTCGAGGTCAAGGATCAGTCCCTGACGATCACCGCCAAGAAGGTTGCGAAGGAAGGCGCCGAGAAGCCGACCTACCTGCACCGTGGCATTGCCGAGCGCGGCTTTGAGCGCCGCTTCCAGCTTGCCGACCATGTGCGCGTCCATGGCGCGGAACTGGTGAACGGTCTGCTGCATGTCGACCTTGTGCGCGAGATCCCCGAGGCGCTGAAGCCGCGGACCATCGCCATCAAGAATGGTACTTCGCAGAAACAGACGATCGAGGCGTAAGCCCGGCGTCTGATCCGAGACCATTGGCCCGCTTCCCCTGGAGGCGGGCCTTTTCTATGCGCGACTGACTTCGGGGAGGACTCAACATGGCCAGCGCACTGACCGACTACAAAGCCCTGACATTCGATTGCTACGGCACGCTGATCGACTGGGAGGGCGGCATCTGGGATGCCTTGCAACCGCTGATCCGGACCAGCGGCCGCGATGACATCCAGCGTGACGCAGCGTTGCTGGCCTTTGCCGAGATCGAGAGTGCACAGCAAGCGGCAACGCCCGGCATGATCTATCCGCAGATCCTTGAGCACGTGCACCACGCATTCGCGAAACGGTTTGATCTGCCGACGAATGTCGATTTCGATCGGGCCTTCGGAAACTCGGTTCAGCATTGGCCCGCGTTCGCGGACACAGCGGATGCCCTGCGGATCCTGAAGAAGCATTTCAAGCTTGTCATCCTGTCGAACGTGAACCGCGATGGGTTCGCGGCGTCGAACCGCAAGCTGGGTGTGGACTTCGACGCGATCTATACCGCGCAGGACGTCGGGTCCTACAAACCGAACGCGGCGAATTTCGACCATATGCTGGCGCATATCGGGCCGGATCTGGGGATCGTGAAAGAGGACATCCTCCACACGGCGCAGAGCATGTTCCACGACCATGTCCCTGCGAAGCGCGCTGGTCTGGATTGTGCGTGGATCGACCGGCAAAAGCTCGCGGAGGGTGGAAGTTGGGGTGCAACGGCGGTTGTCGAGAACCAGCCCACGGTCGAGTTCCGGTTTACCTCGATGATGGAGATGGCGCAGGCTGTCGATCGCGCCGCCTGAGGCTCAGAACTTCGCGCGCGACCTCACCAGTTTCGTTCAAACAGAATGTGCTTTTCGTCGAGGTCTTAGCGTTGCTCTGGCCTCGACGACGATCATAGTCCTCGTGTCCTGACGGGATCGCACCAAGTGCGGTCCCGCGAGCGGGTCAGAGGACCGCTGGTGCCATCATGCGTGGACGTGCTTGCAGTGACGCCATGTACTGGCCGGTCTCCATATGCTCAAAATGCAGCTTGATGTTCTTTTCCGCACAGAATGCTCTGAGCCGTTGCAGTTGGAGTGTGAAAAACTGCGTGCGCGCAGAACTGTTTGGAGTAGTATTTTTGATTGGCCCCGGCAGCATCTTGTGACCCGTCGGAGCTACATTACAGCGTTCAATGTCGGGCATGTATATCACAAAGGCCTTGATGTCTTTCGACAGGCTTATCTTTCCCCACGACTGCGCTTCGATGAAGTCGGACTCACGATTGACAGAAGCGGTCTTACCCGTCGCGATTTTGCAAAGCTCGGTGAGTTTTGCGTCGCTCATTTTCAGAAGTATCTGGGAAAGGTGGCCGAAGCTGACGGCGTCATCGCACGAAATCGGCTGGCTCTTGTTCATCTGCACCGTATCGGTGGCCGTGAACGTAGCACGCATCTTCACGTGATCGTGGTAGATGACGTATGACATCCCGTACATGGGAGCGCCGCCCGCGATCGGATTTCCGACGTTCAACACCATGTAGCCCGGGCGGTCATTGCCCTTGATCCGCATGTCCAGGTAACCGGAGTCGTCGGCATAAAGCAGGTTCTGATCGCGAATGGCCTTGTTGTAATCCGCGAAGGCCATGACCTCTGCTTTGTCGCGGTCCGCAGTGTAATCATCTTCGAGATCTGCCCCCAGATGCCACATGTTCTTCAATGCACCGGAGTTCAAAAGCAGGTGGAGCGACTTCGTGTCAAAATTTGTCGTCATTTCGGCATTCATGCAGCATCGAATGACCGCGCTATAAATGTTGCGGATCTTATTCATTCGATCTGATTTGTGCGTATACCACTTTGACGTCAGGCCCATGAGCGTTTCAATACGTGCCATGACGGCGCCGTCGATCGTCCTCTGTGACGAAGGTGTCGTCATACGGTTGTGGTGCGCCAACGCATTGTTCGGCGTCGAGATCGCATCCGAAGAGCTTTCATTCATTTCACCGAATGCCGAACGCGCGCTACGCCGATGGCATTGCCGGCATTTGATCACTGGAAACAACAGATCACGGCGCGGGATCTCGGATATGCATCCGTAGGGGCATCTCATGGTGGCCATCGGGTTCTCCAATATCAGTTCGGCAAGTCTGATCGCCTGTGGGGCATCAATGGCGCCGAGTTAGTAATCATCGTTTTAAATGTCAATATGAGTTTTAAATATTTTGTGTCGAACGGGCTGATCAAGACTCACCGGATGAAGACCGGGATCGGCAGGCGACACGTTTCAGAATAGGCCCGATCCAAGGCACCACTGCTTAGGGTTGTCAAAAGATCAGAAAAAGTGTGCGGAATTGAACGTCCGTTCAATTTTTGCCTTGACCGCCCAAGGGGGACCCGCCTTATTGGCGCCGGTGGATCGCGCACTATAACAGAAAATGAACAAGTGCGGCAGTGCAGCCACGGTATGGCTGCACTGACAAGAATGCATATCGGGAGGAGATCGACGTGGGTGACCAAACCTGGGTCGTCGAAGGACGCGATACATTTCCAAAGCTTCTGGCGCTGAACGCGCAGCGCTTCGCCGACCGTCCGGCCTGCCGCGAGAAGATGCTTGGCATCTGGAAGACCCATTCCTGGGCCGAGGTCCATGAAGAAACGCGCGCGCTAGCGATGGGTCTGATGGAGCTTGGTCTTGAGCCGGGCGAGCGCATGGCGATCGTCGGAACCAACCGCCCGCCGCTTTACTGGTCGATGGTCGCCGCACAAATGATCGGCGCGATCCCGGTGCCGGTCTATCACGAGTCCGTCGCCGAGGAGATGGTGTTCGTGCTCGAGCACTCGGAAGTCACCTTCATCATTGCCGAGAACCAGGAACAGGTCGACAAGATCCAGTCGGTTGCCGACCGGTTGCCGAACCTGCGCCACGTCGTCTATCGCGATCCGCGCGGCCTGCGGAAATACGACCACACGAAGTTGCACTCCTTCACCGGCGTGCAGGATCTGGGGCGGCAGAACGCCTCGAAGCATCAGGACGAGATGCAGCGCCGGATCGATGCGGGCGCGCCGAATGACACCTGTGTGATGCTCTACACGTCTGGCACCACGGGCAATCCGAAGGGCGTGGTGCTGACGAACCAGAACATGATCTTCGCGGCGAAGGCGTCGGTCGAGTTCGACGGGCTCAAGGAAACCGACGAGACGCTGGCCTATCTGCCGATGGCCTGGGTCGGGGATTTCGTGTTCTCGATCGGTCAGTCGTATTGGTCGGGCTTCTGCGTGTCCTGTCCGGAGAGCCCGGACACGATGATGGCTGACCTGAAAGAGATCGGCCCGACCTATTTCTTCGCGCCGCCCCGGATCTTCGAGAACCTGCTGACCAGCGTGATGATCCGGATGGAGGACGCCGCGCCCTGGATGAACCGCACGTTCAAGAAGTACATCGAATTCGCATCGAAGATCGGTGGCGACATCCTCGACGGCAAATCGGTCAGCGCAGGCGACAGGTTCAAGTACTGGCTGGGCGACAAGCTGGTTTTCGGACCGCTGAAGAACTCGCTCGGTCTCTCCCGCGTGCGCCTCGGCTACACGGCTGGTGAGGCGATCGGACCGGAGATCTTCGCCTTCTATCGTTCGATCGGGATCAACCTGAAACAGCTCTATGGTCAGACCGAAGCCTCGGTTTTCGTCACCATCCAGCCGGACGGCCAGGTGCGCGACGACACCGTCGGCGTGGCGGCACCGGGCGTCGAGATCCGGATCGATGCCGACGGCAAGGTCTGGTACCGCTCGCCGGGCGTGTTCCAGGAATACTACAAGGAACCCGAGAAGACCGCCGAGACCAAGGATGCCGACGGCTGGGTCGACACCGGCGATGCGGGCTTCATCGAGGAAGGCTCGAACCACCTGCGGATCATTGACCGCGCAAAGGACGTCGGCAAGATGGCCGATGGCAGCCTGTTCGCGCCGAAATTTGTCGAGAACAAGCTGAAGTTCTACCCGAACATTCTGGAAGCCGTGCTGATCGGCGATGGCCGCGACACCTGCACCGCGTTCATCAACATCGACCTGGGCGCCGTGGGGTCCTGGGCCGAGCGCAACAACGTGGCATATGCGTCCTATCAGGAACTGGCGGCGCATCCGGACGTCTATGATCAGATGCAGGGCCATGTCGAAGAGGTGAACGCGTCGCTGGCGAACGACCCGATGCTATCAGGCTGCCAGATCCATCGCTTCCTGGTGCTCCACAAGGAGCTTGACCCGGATGACGGCGAGATGACCCGCACCCGGAAGGTCCGCCGCAAGACGATCAACGAGCGCTACGCCCCGCTGAGCGAGGCGCTCTATGACGGGGCGGACAACGTCTATGCCGAAACGGAAGTCACCTACGAGGATGGACGCAAGGGCTCGATCAGCGCGACGCTCGAGATCCGCGACGCAAAGACATTCGACCGGACAGCCCAACAAACCGATAAAGCGGCCTGAGGGAGAACGCCATGAACCAGGCCGTGCAAGTGCCGGACAGCGCCGACACGTTCGTCACCCCGGACGGGCGCACCGTCGGCCCCGTGATGATGGACATCCGCAACATCGTGCTGCGCTTCGGCGGCGTGACCGCGATCAAGGATGTCAGCTTCAACATCATGAAGGGCGAGGTCCGTGCGATCATCGGTCCGAACGGCGCCGGTAAGTCCAGTATGATCAACGTCATCAACGGGTTCTACCACCCGCAGGAAGGCGAGATCTGGTTCAATGGCAAGAAACGCCCGTCGATGAAACCCTACGAGGTTGCCGAACAGGGCATCGCGCGGACCTTCCAGAACATCGCGCTGTTCCACGGCATGTCGACGCTGGACAACATCATGACCGGGCGGCAGTTGAAGATGAAGACCGGGTTCTTCTGGCAAATGCTGCGCTACGGCAAGGCGATCGAAGAGGAAACCGAACACCGCGCCGTGGTCGAAGAGATCATCGATTTCCTCGAGATCCAGCACATCCGCAAGGCGCCGGTCGGCTCGCTGCCCTATGGTCTGCGCAAGCGCGTCGAACTGGCCCGTGCGCTGGCGATGGAGCCGGACCTGCTGCTTCTGGACGAGCCGATGGCTGGCATGAACGTCGAGGAGAAGGAGGACATGTCCCGCTTCATCATCGACGTGAACGAGCAATACGGCACGACCATCGCGTTGATTGAGCACGACATGGGCGTGGTCATGGACTTGGCCGACCGCGTCGTCGTCTTGGATTACGGCAAGCTGCTGGCGGATGGAACGCCGGACGAAGTGCAGTCAAATCAGGCGGTTATCGACGCCTATCTGGGGGTCTGAGGCATGTACGACGTTTTTATCGACCCGTTCGTGCAGATGTACTCGCTGCCGGACTTCTTCATCCAGGTGCTGTGGGAAGGCTTCGTCTCGGGCGTGCTCTACTCGCTGATCGCGCTCGGGTTTGTGCTGATCTTCAAGGCCTCGGGCGTGTTCAACTTCGCACAGGGCATCATGGTGGTGTTCGCAGCACTGTCGATGGTCGGGCTTTACGAACTGGGCGTGCCCGGCTGGCTGTCGGTGATCTTTGCGCTTGGTATTATGTACGCACTGGCCTTCAGCGTCGAACGCTGGATCATGCGGCCACTGGTTGGGCAGGAAGACATCATCCTGTTCATGGCGACGATCGGGCTGACCTTCATGCTGATCGGCGGTGGCCAGGCGATCTTTGGCGGCGAGCCGAAGGCGATGATCACCTCGGAAATTGGCCTGCCCAGCGGCGACTATGTCTGGGAGCCGGGCGGCGGCATCGTCATCTTCCAGAAGCTCGACATCGCAGCGACCGTCATCGCGGGGCTTCTGATCGCCGGGCTGGCCTTCTTCTTCAGCTACACCAAGATCGGCCGCGCTCTTCGCGCCGTGGCCGATGACCACCAGGCAGCGGTCTCGGTCGGCATCGGTCTGAACCAGATCTGGGTTGTCGTGTGGTTCGCCGCAGGCATCGTGGCGCTGGTGACGGGGATCATGTGGGGCGCCAAGTCGGACGTGTCCTTCGCCCTGCAGATCGTAGCTTTGAAAGCACTTCCGGTGCTGGTTCTGGGTGGCTTCACATCGATCCCCGGCGCCATCGTCGGCGGTCTGATCATCGGCATCGGTGAGAAGCTGTTCGAGATCTACTGGGGCGGCCTGATCGGCGGCGGCACCGAGAGCTGGTTCGCCTTCATCATCGCGCTCGTCTTCCTGCTGTTCCGCCCGCAAGGGCTGTTCGGCGACAAGATCATCGAGAGGGTCTGATCCATGTTCTACCGCGAAGCAGGGCAGTTCAAGACCAGCTATGCCAAGGATCTTCAGGCGTTCCCAATCCTGCAGGACAAGATCGGGATCATCATCTGGGCGGTGATCGCGGTCCTCGTCATCCCTCTGATCGGGATCCCGGGCCTCGGCTATGACTTTGCCATGAAGGCGATCATCCTGCCGACGCTGATCTTCACCATCACAGCACTGGGCCTGAACATTCTGGTCGGGTTTGCCGGGCAGATTTCACTGGGGACCGGGGCGTTCATGGGCGTCGGCGCCTATGCCTGTCTGAAGCTGACCACCTACTTCCCGGATGTCAGCATCCTGATCCACTTCGTGCTGTCAGGTTTCATCGCGGCAGCCGTGGGGATGTTCTTCGGCCTGCCATCGCTCAGGATCAAGGGCTTCTACCTTGTTGTCGCAACGCTGGGCGCGCAGTTCTTCCTGGAATGGGCGTTTGGCCGGGTCGCCTGGCTCTACAACTTTGCCGACTCCGGCGCCATCGAAGTGCCGACCCGCACCCTGTTCGGCGTTCCAATCACCGGAGCCTCGGCGGATGTCGTGGCGCAATACTTTGTCGTGCTCGCCTTCCTGGTCATCATGACCTGGGTCGCCTCGAACATCATTCGCGGGCACATTGGCCGGTCCTGGATGATGATCCGCGACATGGACATCGCCGCCGAACTGATCGGTGTGCGCCCGATGTGGACCAAGCTTTCAGCCTTCGCCGTGTCGTCGTTCTATTGCGGCGTCTCGGGTGCCTTGATGGTCTTCATCTGGCTGGGCGCCGCCGAGGTCGAGAGCTTCGACATCAACCACTCGTTCCTCTACCTCTTCATGGTGATCATCGGCGGACTGGGCTCGATCATCGGCTCGTACATGGGGGCAGCGTTCATCTGGATTTTCCCAATCATCCTCAAGGAGATCGGCAAGGGTCTCGGCTATAACGCGACCCTCATGGAGAATATCTCGCTGGTTGCAATCGGCGTGATGATCGTCATCATCCTGATCAAAGAGCCGCACGGTCTGGCCCGTCTCTGGCAGATCTCGAAACAGAAGCTCCGATTATGGCCGTTCCCGCATTAGCGGGCACGGCGGACTTGGGTGGGGGCAGCTGAAACCAGGCCCTCAATCGCACTGCTCATGGTTTCACTTGTGTGGCTTCGGCTGCAACAACAGGGAGGAAGCATAATGCTCAAGAAACTGACAGTGGGGGCCGCGGCGATCGCCATGGCAGCCACGATGATTGCCGAGACCACGGCCCAGGCCGCGGACGAGCTCTACATTCCGCTGACGACGTACCGGACCGGCCCGTTCGCCGCGAACGGCACAGCCAACGCGAACGGCATCGCCGACTACTTCGAGATGCTCAACCAGCGCGACGGCGGCATCGGTGGCGCCAAGCTGGTCGTCGAAGAGTGCGAGACCGGCTACAACGCGCAAAAGGGCGTCGAGTGCTACGAGTCGACCAAGGGCAAGGGCGCACTGGTCTACAACCCGAACTCGACCGGCATCACGCTGCAGCTGATCGCCAAGGCACCTGTCGACAAGATCCCGGTGCTCTCGATGGGCTATGGCCTGTCGGCTGCTGCCATCGGCGAGACGTTCCCGTGGGTGTTCAACTACCCGGCGTCGTACTGGTCGCAGATGTCCTCGATCCTCAGCTACATCGACAGCCAGGGCGGCCTCGACGGCAAGAAGATCGGCTTCATCTACCTCGACGTGGGCTACGGACGTGAGCCGATCCCGCTGCTGGAAGACCTGGCACCGAAGCTCGGCTTCGAAGTCAAGCTCTACCCCGTCGGCGTCAAGGAAATGCAGGCCCAGTCAGCCCAGTGGCTGAACGTCCGCAAGGATCGTCCGGACTGGATGATCATGTGGGGCTGGGGCGCGATGAACCCGACCGCCATCAAGGAAGCCGTCAAGATCCGCTACCCGATGGATCGCTTCATCGGCAACTGGTGGTCGGCAAGCCACGTTGACCTGATCCCGGTGGGCGAGTCGGCCAAGGGCTACCTCGGTTCGAACTTCACCGCGGCTGGCACCAGCTTCCCGCTGATCCAGGACATCATGAAGCACGTCATCGACAATGATGCGGCCTCGACACAGACCGAGAAAGAGAACGTCGGCCACGTGCTCTACAACCGTGCTGTCTTCAACGGCGTGCTGGTCGCCGAAGCGATCCGTGCCGCGCAGGCGCATTTCGGCAAGCCAGGTGTGAACGCCGAGGAAGTGCGCTGGGGCTTTGAGAACATCAACCTGACCGAAGCACGCCTTAAGGAGATCGGTCTGGAAGGGTTCACCGCTCCGCTGCAAGGGTCGTGTTCTGACCACGAAGGTGGCGGCTCGATCTTTGTGCACCAGTGGAACGGCACGGACTTTGAGCGGGTCACCGACCTGATCCCGCCGATGACCGACATCGTGCGTCCGATGCTGGAAGAAGCTGCGGCGAAGTACATTGCCGACAAGCCGGACTGGCAGGGTCAGACCTGCGGCTAAGGCCATCGCCCTCCGGCGGCTGCGCCGGGGGGCACCCCACACCCGAAGTTCCAGCCGAGGCGTTCCGCAATGCTCGATGCATCCAATTCCCAGGTTCAGTCCGGTGAGGACCTTCTGCTCGATGTCTCGAATATCGAGGTCATCTACAACCATGTTATCCTTGTTTTAAAAGGGGTTAGCCTGAAAGTTCAGAACGGCGGCATCACCGCGTTGCTGGGCGGAAACGGCGCTGGCAAGACGACTACGCTGAAGGCTGTATCGAACCTGCTGCACTCGGAACGCGGCGAGGTCACCAAGGGCCAGATCACCTATCGCGGCGAGTCGGTGGCCGAGCTTGATCCGGCAACGCTGGTCCAGAAGGGCGTCATCCAGGTCATGGAAGGCCGCCACTGTTTCGGCCACCTGACCATCGAAGAGAACCTGCTGACCGGTGCCTACACCCGCAAGGACGGCTACAAGGCGACCCGCGACAGCCTGGAGCTGGTCTACAATTATTTCCCCCGCCTGAAGGAGCGCCGCAAATCGCTGGCTGGCTATACCTCGGGCGGTGAGCAGCAGATGTGCGCCATCGGCCGCGCGCTGATGTCGAACCCCGAGACGATCCTGCTGGACGAGCCTTCCATGGGTCTGGCGCCGCAGCTGGTCGAGCAGATCTTCGATATCGTGAAGCGTCTGAACGAGGAACAGGGCGTGTCGTTCCTGCTGGCCGAGCAGAACACCAACGTCGCGCTGCGCTATGCGCATTACGGCTATATTCTGGAATCCGGCCGCGTCGTGATGGATGGCCCGGCGTCAGAACTAGCCGAGAACCCGGACGTCAAGGAGTTCTATCTGGGCATGTCCGAGAAGGGCCGCAAGTCGTTCCGC